>NZ_JBQEOF010000014.1:45518-155461 GCF_052044995.1 Roseateles sp. 22389 | reverse complement strand
GCTTTGGCGGCGCTGGCGATCGTGGCCCGCCTGCACCACGTCGCCGCCGACGTGCCGTCGCTGCGTCACAGCCTGGGGTTGGGCGCAACGGACACCCCCTCGATGCGGGACCTGCTGCTCGCCGCCAAGCGGCTGGGGCTCAAGGCCAAGCCATCGCGCACCACGATCGACCGCCTGACGCTGGCCGCGCTGCCGGCGCTGGCGACATTGCGGGACGGCCGGACCGTGGTGCTGGCGCAATGCGACGGCAAGCGGGTGCTGTTCATGGACCCCAGCGGCGACGAAGCGTCGGCGCGTCCCACGATCGAACCCATCGAGACCTTCGCCGCCGAGTGGACCGGCGAACTGATCCTGATCACCAGTCGCGCGAGCCTCGCCGGCGAACTCGCCAAGTTCGACTTCTCCTGGTTCATCCCCAGCATCGTCAAGCATCGCCGGCTCTTGGGCGAGGTGCTGACGATCTCGCTGTTCCTGCAGCTGTTCGCGCTGGTCAGCCCGCTGTTCTTCCAGGTGGTGATGGACAAGGTGCTGGTGCACCGGGGCCTGACCACGCTGGACGTGCTGGTCATCGGGCTGGTGGTGATCATGCTGTTCGAGAGCGCGCTCAACATCCTGCGCTCCTACGTCTTCAGCCACACCACGAGCCGCATCGACGTGGAGCTGGGCTCGCGGCTGTTCCGCCACCTGCTGAGCCTGCCGCTGGCCTACTTCCAGGCGCGGCGTGTCGGCGACTCGGTGGCGCGGGTGCGCGAGCTCGAGAACATCCGACAGTTCCTAACCGGCAACGCGCTCACGCTGGTGCTGGACGTGCTGTTCTCGGTGATCTTCATCGCGGTGATGTTCAGCTACAGCGCGACGCTGACGCTGATCGTGCTGGTCTCGCTGCCGCTGTACCTGATCCTGAGCCTGTCGATCGTGCCGGTGCTGCGAGGCCGGCTCAACGAGAAGTTCGCTCGCGGCGCCGAGAACCAGAGCCTGCTGGTGGAGACGGTCACCGGCATCCAGACCGTCAAGGCCAGCGCGCTGGAGCCGCAGATGGCGCGCAAGTGGGATGAGCAGCTCGCCGCCTACGTGTCGGCGTCGTTCCGCACCCAGACGCTGGCCCAGTACGGCAACGAGGGCATCAACCTCATCGGCAAGCTGGTCAACGCGGCCACGCTGTGGTGGGGCGCGCAGCTCGTCATCGAAGGCCACTTGAGCGTGGGCCAGTTCATCGCGTTCAACATGTTCGCCGGCCGCGTCGCGCAGCCGATCATGCGCATCGCGCAGATGTGGACGGACTTCCAGCAGACCGGCATCTCGATGGCGCGCTTGGGCGACGTGCTGAACACCCGCACCGAGTTGCGGCCGCAAAGCGCCGGCGCGATGCCGCGCGTGCGCGGCGACGTGACGCTGGAGAACGTCACCTTCCGCTACCGCCCCGACGCGCAGCCGGTGCTGCACGGCGTGGACCTGGCGGTGAGCGCGGGCGAGGTGATCGGCATCGTGGGCCGCAGCGGCTCGGGCAAGAGCACGCTGACCAAGCTGCTGCAGCGGCTGTACGTGCCGGAGTCGGGCCGGGTGCTGGTCGACGGCCAGGACATCGCCATGGCCGACGCGACGCAGCTGCGCCGCCAGGTCGGCGTCGTGTTGCAGGAGAACATGCTGTTCAACCGATCGGTGCGGGAGAACATTGCCATCGCTGATCCGGCAGCGCCGATCGAGGCGGTGATCCACGCGGCCAAGCTGGCCGGGGCGCACGACTTCATCGCCGAGCTGCCCGAGGGCTACGACACGGTGGTCGGGGAGCAGGGCACGGGGCTGTCGGGTGGGCAGCGCCAGCGCATCGCGATCGCACGGGCGCTGTTCGGGCAGCCGCGCATCCTGATCTTCGACGAGGCCACCAGTGCGCTGGACTACGAGAGCGAGGCCATCATCCAGAAGAACATGCGCGCGATCTGCCAGGGGCGGACGGTGTTCATCATTGCTCACCGCCTGAGCGCGGTGCGGCATGCCCACCGGATCATCGCGATGGAGAAGGGCCGCATCGCGGAGATGGGCAGCCATGAGGAACTGATCGCCAAGCCTCAGGGGCTTTATGCGCATCTGTGGCGCATGCAGGGCGAAGGAGGCTCGGAATGAGCGCGGCACCGATCGATGCGACGACGGCGCCCGAGGCGCCGCGTCATCCGGCGCGCGAGCTGCTCGCGCGATATGCGGCGGTGTTCAAGGCCGCATGGGAGCGGCGCGAGGAGCTCGCCGGACCCCGGCGCATGGCCGATGAGCGCGCCTTCCTGCCGGCAGCGCTGGAGCTGCAGGAGACACCGCCGCATCCGGCGCCCAGGAGAGCGGCGATCGCGATCTGCGCCCTGTTCCTGATCGCGCTGACCTGGGCGATGCTCGGGCAGATCGACATCGTCGCGGTGGCGCAGGGGCGGATCATCGTCAGCGACCGCAGCAAGACCATTCAGCCGCTGGAGACCAGCGTGGTGCGGGAGGTCTTCGTCAAGGATGGGGACAAGGTGAAGGCGGGGCAGTTGCTGATCGCGCTGGACTCGACGATGACGGAGGCGGACAGCCACCGCGTCGAGAAGGAGCGCGTGGCGGCGTTGTCGGAAGTGCTGCGGGCGCGGGCGCTGCTGCAGTCGCTGACGGGCGGCGGGATGCCGCTGCTGACCACCGAGGCAGTGAAGACGATGCCGCGCGAGGACGCGGACAGCGCGCGCTTCCAGCTGCAGAGCGAGTGGGCGGACATCTCGGCCAAGCTGGCGAAGCTGCAGGCGGAGCTGGAGCGGCGCGAGGCGGAGATCGCCACGGCGAAGCAGCTTGTCGAGAAACTGCAGAGCACGGTGCCGATGGCGCAGCAGCGCGAGCGCGACTACAAGGCGCTGAGCGATCAGGGCTTCGTGGCGGGGCACGCCGGGCAGGACCGCACGCGCGAGCGGGTGGAGCAGGAGAAGGACCTGGCGATGGCGCTGGCGCGCCAGCGTGAGGCGCAGGCGGCGCTGGCGGAGTCGCGCGGCTCGGCGGCGTCGTACCGGGCGGAGACGCTGAGAACGCTGAGGGATCGAGAGGCGCAAGCAGATCTGAAGCTCAAGCAGCTGGCCGAGGAAGGTGCCAAGGCCAACAAGCGCAATCAGCTGACGAAGCTAACGGCCCCCGTTGACGGTACGGTGCAGCAGCTGGCGGTGCACACGGCAGGTGGCGTTGTGACCGAGGCGCAGGTGCTGCTGGTGCTGGTGCCTGATGAGGCTGAGGTGACTGCGGAGGTCGTGCTCGAGAACAAGGACATCGGCTTCGTGCGCGCGGGCCAGGAGGCGGAGATCAAGCTCGAGACCTTCCCGTATACGCGCTACGGCACGGTGCCGGCCACGGTGAAAAGCGTGACCGCGGATGCGGTGAACGACGAGAAGCGCGGGGCGATCTTCCCAGTGACGCTGGTGCTGGGGAAAGGGGCCATCGATGTCGATGGCAAGCCGGTGCGGCTGACGCCGGGAATGAACGTGACGGCGGAGGTGAAGACCGGACGACGGCGCGTCATCGAGTACCTGTTCAACCCGGTGCAGGAACACATGCAGGAAAGCCTGCGCGAGCGTTGAAATACATACATGCAACGGAACACTTCAATGAATCTGCAAAGAACAGGGCTACTGATTGCGCTGTGCCTGACCGCATTCACGGCTTGTGATGGAAGGCCGTCGGCGACAGGCGTGAACGCCGCAGCGTCGGCTTCTACCGCCGCGGCGGCATCCACGCCTGCGAACTCCCAGGAACGCGTCGTCGTCGGAACTCTGGGCGGCATGAAGGTGCGGATCCCCTGGCACTTCGTCAACCTGATGGAGTTCAGCGGCGAGCCTACGGACTGGAAAGGGGGGCCGAAATCTCCGGTCTCTCGCCCCGCCGGTGCGACGCGGGACATCGCCAGCTTCGGCTTCGAGGTGCGGTATCCCGACATGGCCGGTCTGTCGACGCCCGCGCTGCGAAGTGACCATGACCAGCGGCCGTTCAAGGTGAATCCTTGGATGGACGTGACCATCACCAGCGGCGATCTCTATCGACCTCGCGCGCTTGCAGCGATGGCGAGCGCGATCCGGGAGCCTCTGTCCGACGCGCCTTATCTGAAGGTGGAGTCCGACGTGGACACCCTGGAACGGCATGTCGCGCAGGGCGTCAATCCAAAGACCAAGCAGCCGGCGCGGTTGGACCTCCTCAATCCGGATGTTTATCTGGCCTTCGAACCACCTGGCCAGGCCAGCGCCGTCATCCGTTGCAGTAATACCGAGATCGGTCGTCAAGCCTGTGTGCACGCGTTCGTCCTGGAGCCGCAGGCAAGGGTGTTCGTGCAGGTCCGATATGGGCGAGACATGCTGCCTGAATGGCAGGACATCCAGCGACGCACCCGCGCGCTGCTGCTCGGATTCCGAATCGATTGACATATCAACAAGCAAAGCCAGGCATGTAGCCGGGCCAGGGAGAAGCGATGCCAAAACCATTGACGCTGGATCAGGTCAACGACCTCAAGCAATTGGTACAACAGGGAGATGTGACCACGGCCATCGAGGTCTATCGAGGACTCCAGGAACTGGGCTACGCTTATGCCGGCTGGGCCAAGGGTGTCGCCGCCGCGGACTCCGTCACTGGGGTGTCGGCAATGGACTATCTGGCCAAGTCGGCCATGATCGGCGTCAGTGGCGAAGGGGGCACGGTGCTGACGCCCGCCCAGGCCGACCGCATCCGGATGGACATGTCGCTCGCCTATCTGAATCAGCTGGCGACGATCGCCACCAACAACGATGGCGTGGTGACCCGGGACGTGAACTTCGCGGAGACGCAGGCGTTCCACAAACAGGTGTTTGAAAGCAACGGGCTGGGGATCAAGAACTGGACGCTCGAGGCGCCCATGGAGCTGATCCGTCGGACCCAGGGAGAAGCCGCCGTTGAGGCGTTGTGGCAGAAGGTCCGCGAAACCGAGGGCACTGGCATCGACGCCATCTACCAGAGCACCATGCTGGCCGAGATGGTGCACCGCCTGCGCGATCACCCGGACCCCGCGGTCCGTGAGATCGCCAACAGCTGGCTCAGCATGAACCCGGGCCTCCGCGACCTGCGCCAGCTCAAGGATTCCGTCGATGTCTTCCTGCGCGGTGCGTCGCCTGGCGATTCCAAACCGGACTTCGGCCATGACAAGCTGAACGACTCGTTCGGCGTCCCGCTCGACGCGCGGTCGCTCGAGGCCTACCGTCAACGGCGCCTGGCTCGCGACGCGGTGCTCAAGACGCTGCGCGATGAGATCGGTGCGCATTGGCGTCGCCGCATGGACCCGCTGATCCTGGATCTGGACGGCGACGGTGTTGAGACCGTCTCGCTGGGAGCTGGTGTCGCCTTCGACCACGCGGGAGATGGCGCGCGCGAGCGCACTGGCTGGGTCGGCGCGGACGACGGCCTGCTGGCGCTGGATCTCAGCGGTGACGGACGCATCAACTCCGGCCGGGAGCTCTTCGGCAACTACACCTGGCTGGACACGCAGGGCAGCCGCGCCGCGCACGGCTTCCAGGCGCTGGCCCGCTATGACGACAACGGCGACGGCAAGATCGACGCCCAGGACGCCATCTTCGGCCGTCTGCTGGTTTGGCAGGACAGGAACCTGGACGGGCTGTCTTCGGCCGACGAGCTCTCGTCACTGGCTGACCGGGGCGTGAAGTCCATCGGCACTGCCTACGAGACCTCCAACAAGGTGGACGGCAACGACAACGAACGCCGTCAGGTCGGCCTTTACGAGACGACCGACGGCCAGTTGCGCCAGGTGCATGATGTCTGGTTCCAGCGCGACGTGACGGAGACCGTCTCCGAACTCCCGGGGGGCGTGCTGGCCGAGGTCGACTGGCTGCCCAACTTGGCGGGCATGGGCAACGTGGTCTCGCTGCACGAAGTCATGGTCAAGGATCCCACGCTGCAGGGCTTGGTCGAGAGCTACCTGGCGGTCACCGATGTCCAGCAGCGTCGTGCGCTGGCACTCGAGATCGCGTTCCGCTGGACGGGCGCACACCTCCAGGTGGATGACGATCGCACCGTTCTCGACGATCGCAAGCTCCACGCGTTGGGTGAGCTTCTGGGAAAGGACTGGACCGACGGCTTCTTCAGCATTCCGGGCGATGCGGCGACACAGGTCAACACCACGTTTGCCAAGTTCGCGGATTGGGTGGGGCAGGAGCTGGATCGCCACGTCACCCTGCGCGGTCGGCTCGGCGTCCGTCTGGATACGGTGGTGACGCCCGAGGGCGGCCTGGCGGTGCAGTTGGTCGGCTACGAGGCGCTTCGCGCGACGGATCCGCGCGCTGCTCTGCTGCAGCTTGTCAATGTGATCCGTTACCAGCCTGAAGCGCTGTCGCTGGGCTGGGACGGCCTGTCGCTGCTCCGGCAGGAGCTGGCGCGCTACGCCGGCGATCCCGCCATGCTGGAATACCTGGCGGCCATCGGTGTGCGCACGGGGCCGCTGCCCACGCCCGGTGCGAACGGGAAGCAGGGCATCGTGTTCGGCACCGATGACGCCGACGTCATCCAGAACGGCACGGGCTTGGACCTGGTGATCGGCGGCGGGGGCGACGACGTGATCAATGTCGGGCAAGGCGACCGGGTGATCTTCGGCGCCGGGGATGGCAACGACACCGTCCAGCTGTTCGGCGAGGGCGCGATGGAGATCCTCCTCCAGGGCGGCATCACGCCGGAGATGGTGGTGGCGAGCCGGCCCGCGAGCGAGTCGCCCAACGGTTCCACTGACCTGGTGCTGACGCTTTCCACCGGCGACACTCTGACGGTCAAGGACTGGTTCAACGGCACCGGCGTGCGTCTGGGCGTGGTCCGCTTCTCCGACGGCACGGCCTGGTACGGAGAGGAGATCTTCGACCGCCTGCTCCAGCCGACCGGTGGCAACGACACGATCGTCGGTTCCGTCCGGGACGAGGTGCTCCGCGGCGAGAGCGGGGACGACGTGATGTTCGGCTCCGGCGGCGATGACATCCTGTTCGGCAGTGCCGGCCAGGACACGCTGTACGGCGGTGCGGGCGTCAAGGTGCTGGACGGCGGTGACGGCAACGACGTCTTGCGGACCGAGTCGGGATCGCGCAATGCGCACATTGGCGGACGCGGCAACGATTCGATCGACGCCAATGCCAGCGCGGACGCGTACTACTTCAATCGGGGCGATGGTCAGGACACGATCGCCGACTTCGATTTCGTCGGTTCCACGGTGTCGGACGATCTGATCCTTGGTCCGGGCATCGCGCCGGAGGACCTGTTGGTGCGACGGGTCGATTGGGACCTGGTGATCCGCATCCGGGGCGGCGACGACGTGCTGACCCTTCGGAACTGGTACTCACAGCCCGAGTACCAGATCGAGCGCATCGTTTTCGACTCCGGCGTAATCTGGCGTCCGCAGGACCTCGATAGCCGGCGCACGTTCGGTTCCGACGGCAATGACGTGGAAGTCGGCACGGCGGCCGGCGACCGCATCGACGCCGGCGCTGGCAACGACGACGTCATGGGCCAGGGCGGCAATGACACGCTCATCGGTGGCCTTGGTGACGACCGGCTGTCAGGCGACGCCGGCAGCGATCGCTATGTGTTCGCCGGCAGCTTCGGCAGCGACGTGATCAATGACGGCGTCTATCAATATGGCGCGGTCAACTCGGCCGGTGACGTGGAGACGATCGTCCTCGATCGCAGCTCCCAAGGCGTAACCTTCCGCCAGGGCGGCTACGGCAATCTGAGCCTGATGATCCTGACGAACGATTCAAGCGATCGGATCGAGGTGTCCGGTTTCCTGGACCAGGATCGCCACGACTCGATCCGCATCGAGTTTTCCGACGGCGTTGTGTGGAGCGGGGACCAGATCCTGCAGCGCCTGCAGGGGGCAGCGGACGGTTCCAACACGCCGATCATCGGCACGTCGGGAGCGGACGCGCTGCTCGGCAATGTCGCGGACGACCTGCTGCGCGGCGGGCAAGGGGACGATCGTCTGGACGGCAGCGCCGGAAACGACGCCCTGAACGGCGGCAGCGGCAACGACACCTATGTGTTCGGATTCGGATCGGGTCGCGACACGATTCGGGAAACCGGCGATGGCATCGCGGACCTCGGCCTGGACACCATCGCCTTCGGACCCGGCGTGCGCCCGCAGGATGTCCTTCGCAGAGACACGGCCAACGGTATCGAGTTCGTCTTCGCGAACGGCGTCGACCAACTGAACGTGGACCAAGCTGTGCTGAACGGCCGCATCGAACGCGCGGTCTTCGAGGATGGCACGGTCTGGAACCTGGTGACCAGCCCCGTTGGCGAGCGGGTCGGGACAGTCGGCAACGACGCGATGTGGGGCAGCTTCCACGACGACGTGTTCAGCGGAGGCGACGGCAACGACACGCTCTCCGGCGGGCTGGGGGACGATGTCATGCGCGGTGGCGCTGGCGCCGACTTCCTCTCGGCGGGCGGTGGCCGGGACCTGCTGGACGGGGGCGCCGGCGACGACTCCCTCGTCGGCACGGACGGCACGACCTATGTGTTCGACCGCGGCTATGGCTTCGACCAGGTCTTCTCTAGCAAGCAGGCGGGAAACGTGCGCTTCGGTGCCGGCGTCCGTCCGGAGGACCTGCGCATCAGCATGGCCGATGGCGGCGTGCTGCTCCTTGAGATCCAGGGCACCGGGGATGCGCTGAAGGTCTACGATTGGCTGGACGCGAACCGCGGCACGACCGCGATCAACCGGTTCGAATTCGTCGATGGCACGGTGTTGAGCGCCCAGGACATCTGGGACCGCATGCCGGCGCAGGGCCGCCAGGGCCTGCCGGTTCAATACGCGCGGCCGGGCGGCGCGACTTTGACCGGGTGGGAAGGCTCCGATGACTTGCGCGGCAGCGGCAGCGCCGACCACCTGATCGGCGGCGACGGTTTCGACCAGCTGTTTGGCAGCGGCGGCGACGACACCCTGGAGGGTGGGCATGGGTTCGACACGCTCAATGGCGGGGCGGGCGACGACACCTACGCATTCAACGATCGGGACTTCGGACGAGACCTGATCGTGAGCGGGCTCACGGACGTGCGCAACGAGAAGAACCGGATCGTGTTCGGGCCGGGCATCCGGCCCGAGGAGATCGCCGTCATCGGCGACAACCCGTTCCTGCCAAGCCACATGACGCGCAACCTGTACCTGTCGGTGATTGGTACCACCAGCGCGATCACGATCAGCAACTGGTTCGACCCCCAGCGCTGCCCGGTGCAGTCGGTGGAGTTTGCCGATGGCACCGTTTGGAGCCGCGAGGACCTGCTGGAGCGCTACTACAGTCTCGAGCGCGGCGGCCGCATGGGTGGCACCGACCGCAACGACCAACTCATCGGGGACGGGTCGGACGACGAGGTCGACGGCGGCGTCGGCAACGACACGCTCAAGGGCATGTGGGGCGACGATCGGCTCTACGGCGACGAAGGCGACGACGTGCTCGACGGTGGCCGTGGCCAGGACCTGCTGAGCGGTGGCCTGGGCGACGACACCTACCTCTTCGAGCGGGGACACGGCGTCGACACGATCATGGACTTCGACCGTGCCAATGGCAGTCATGACCGGATCCTGCTCGGCAAGGACATCCTGCCGGACCTGCTGCGAGTGACGCGCGACGATGCCTACCTGGTGCTGACGGTGCCCGACACTGGCGACCAGCTGCGAATCCTCTGGTATCCGCAGGCTGGCTTCCGGATCGAAGAGCTGCGCTTTTACGACGGCACAGTCTGGACCGCCGATGAACTCGAGGCACGCGCGCTGGCGTCGATCCAGTTGAGCGGGACGTCGGGCGCGGACACCTTGTCCGGCAGCGCCCATGGCGAGGTGCTGTCCGGTTTGGCGGGGGACGACCAGATCGCCGGGTTCGGCGGCGAGGATACGCTGGAGGGCGGTGCCGGCAATGACACGCTGGACGGCGGTAGCGGCGCAGACCGCTTGGTGGGGGGCGACGGGGATGATGTCTACCGCGTCGACGACGCGGGCGACGTGGTCATCGAAGCCGGCGGAGGCGGTCGCGACCGCATCGAGTCCCACCAGTCCGTCACCCTCGGAGACCACGTCGAGGACGCGCTGTTGCTCGGACAGGCCGCCACGCATGCCATCGGCAACGCCGAGGCCAACCTCCTGCGCGGCAATGCAGGCGACAACGTCCTGTCCGGTGGACGGGGGGCCGATGTCTATGCCTTCGGCCGGAATTGGGGCAACGACAGGATCGACGAGCCGGGCCAGGAGTTCGGACTGGGATTGGAGGACGACGGCGCCATTGACGAGATCCGATTCGATGTCGGCATTTCACCGGACGACCTTGAGATCGTGTTCGACGGTGCCACGGGCGGATTGGCGATCCATCTCAAGGGATCGACGGACTCGCTCACGGTGAGCGGCTTCATCCAGGGCGTGGGCACCGTGGAGCGGGTGCGCTTCGCCGACGGCACAGTGCTGGAACGCGACGCGTTGATGCAGCGGATTCGCACCCGGATCGGCACTGACGCCGCCGACGTTTTCTACGCGCCCTACATCGGGGGAACCCTTGAGGGCCGGGGCGGCAGCGACCAACTGTACGGGGATGCCGGCGACGACATCCTCCGCGGCGAGGCCGGTGACGACATGCTGACCGGCAACGCGGGCAATGACCAGCTATTCGGCGGCGACGGCTTCGACCAGCTCAACGGCGGTGATGGCAACGACCTGCTGGACGGCGGCGCGGAGGGCGACCTCATGATCGGCGGCTGGGGTGACGACCTTTACATCGTCGACCACGTCGACGATGCCGTGGCCGAGTACCAGTCGGATGGTGGTGTCGACACGGTCCGCGCGTCGGTGAGCTGGACCCTGGGCAACAACGTCGAGCACCTGCAGCTCACGGGCACTGCGGCCATCGACGGCACCGGCAACGGCCTGGCCAACGCCCTCACCGGCAACGCCGCCACCAACACCCTCAGCGGTGGCAGCGGCAACGACACGCTGGATGGCGGCCTGGGCGCGGATACGCTGATCGGCGGTGCGGGCAATGACACCTTCATCGTGGACGACGCTGGCGATGTGGTGACGGAAGGCGCCAATGCCGGCACGGACCTGATCAAGACATCGATCAGCTGGACGCTCAGCGCCAATGTCGAGCAGCTGGAGCTGACCGGCTCGACGGCCATCGACGGCACCGGCAACAGCGCCGCCAACCGGATCACTGGCAACGCCGCCGCGAACGTCCTGACCGGCGGCGCGGGCAACGACACGATGATTGGCGGTGCCGGCAACGACACCTACTACGTCGATGCCACCGGCGATGTGGTGACTGAGCTGGCCGGCGAGGGCATCGACAAGGTCATTTCCAGCGTCACTCACACGCTGGCGGCCAACGTCGAGCAACTGCAACTCAGCGGGTCCGGGGCGATCAACGGCACCGGTAACGCGCTCGACAACCTGCTCATCGGCAATGCCGGTGCTAACACGCTGACCGGCGCGGCAGGCAACGACACGCTCGACGGTGGTCTGGGCAAGGACTCGATGGTGGGCGGCGCGGGCAACGACGAGTACAGGGTCAGCCAGGCGGACGACGTCGTCACCGAGGCCGCCAACGAAGGCACCGATGCCGTGTTCTCCGATGTGACCTACACGCTGGGCAACAACGTCGAGAACCTGACGCTGAACGGCTCATCGGCGATCAACGCCACGGGCAACGCATCGGCCAACGTCATGGTCGGCAACGTTGGTGCCAACGCACTGTCCGGCGCGGCGGGTAACGACACGCTCGACGGCGGCGGCGGCAACGACACGCTGACCGGCGGCGCGGGCGCGGACGGCTACGTCTTCGGCCGCGGCTACGGCAGCGACACGATCGTCGAGAACGACGCGACCACCGGCGTGAAGGACTTCGTCAGCTTCGGCGCCAACATCGCCAAGGGCGACATCACCTTCCAGAAGAGCGGCAACGCGCTGCTGGCCAAGGTGAACGGCACCAGCGACGTATTGACGCTGCAGGACTGGTATCTCGGCACGAAGTACCACGTCGAGGAGTTCCGCTTCGGCGATGGCTCGGTACTTACCGACACGCAGGCCCAGGCCCTCGTGTCGGCGATGGCGGCGTTCTCGCCGTCGGGAACGACCTCCTCGATCGCCTCGACGTCCGACACCTCGCAGCGCATGCCAAGCATGGCTGTCAACACACCTAGTCGGCACTTGAACTTCTGAGATCGGTCCAACGCCCGGTTTGGACATCCGTCTGCACCGGGCGTTCAGTAGAAATGAGCGGCTACAGGCATGATAGTCCCATCAGGAGGAGCCTTTGAACAACGACGACATCACGGCCAATCGAGGGGTTGCCATCTATTGGGACTTTGAGAATCTGCACGCCGGGGTCGTCGATGCCAAGTACGGCGAAGGCGCCTACGCGAAGCAGGAGAACCGCTACAAGCCGCAAGAGCCACTCGTGGACGTGCAGGCCCTGGTTGAACTGGCGGCCTCCTTCGGGCCCGTGGCGATCAACAGGGCTTATGGCAACTGGCAGTACTTCGGCCGCTACCGAGATTCGCTGCTGCAAAGCGCGGTCGAGCTGATCCAACTGTTCCCGCCCGGTGCATCGGCGAAGAACGGAGCCGACATCAAGTTGTGCCTGGACGCCACCGAGGATATCGGCCGCTTCTGGCACATCGGAACCGTCGTCATTATCGGCGGCGACAGTGATTTCATGCCGGTTTCGCAGAAGATCAAGGCCGCAGGCCGGATGCTGGTGGGCATCGGTAACCGAAGAAGTACGAACAAGCATTGGGCAAAAAGTTGCCACGAGTTCCGGTACTACGACACCTTGGTCGAGTCAGCGCCAACGGAGCCACAGAGGCAGTTGGCGGCGAAGGAGTTAGCTTCGGCTCCGGTCGATCCGGCGGCGGAGATGCTGCGGCGAGCGATTCGCTTGTTGGGCGAGTCAAGGGGCGAGGCTTGGGTGCACAAGGCCAACGTGTGGCCAATGGTGAAACGCCTGGATCCGACTTTCGACCTAAAGGAGCATGGCTACGGCAGCTTCGGTGAGATGCTCAAGGCGATGGACGCTCTTGTTGAGGTAAAGAAGGGGGACGCAGACCACCTTCTTCGCTTGCGATGACCCGCGACGCGTACCGAGACGCTGCCAGCCGACTCTGCTCATGCCCGGGTAGATGAGACATGTGAGAAGCCGCGAAAAGGTGACCTCGGTCGCTGCTTGCAATCTCTGTGGTGGTTCGGCACCAGTTTGATCGTCAGAGAACCCGGAATCTACTTACACGTGGGATCTTCATGAGCATTGCCGTTGACCAAATTGAGGCTGCGTTCGAACTGATGTTCAGGAGCTTTTTGGACCGCTCATTTGCGAAGTCTCTTAGCTTGCAGGCTAAAACGGAGCGACAGCTTCTTCCATTGATTCGGGTAGGACTACTTTGCTACTTTCACAAGCGGGTGCTCCCTGAAGTCGAGGTGTCCACGCCGTGGACGAAATCGAAGAAGAGCCGCATTGACTTTCGGATCGACAAAACTGCGGTTGAGTTTGCTGTCCGCAACCCCGGAAAGTCGAAGTCGAACGTATCTGCGACAACAAATCAAAGTGAAGTCAAGAAGCTGCTCAAATGGAGGGAAGGGCGTTCCGTTCTGGTTCTCTTCGACTTTTCGCACTACCCAATTCAGCACGACGGATTTCAGGAGTTCAGAAAACATCCTTCTTTGGGTAAAGGAAATCACTCCAAGAACGCATACACGATCTTGTATTTCCATGTCGTCACGCGGCGCCCGCTGGAAGTCCGTTGCCATCGCAAGGAAATTCGTCGCGAATCGGCTCGTGCGGTTTAGTGTGCAATGCAGATATTGATCTTCGGTTCGAGGCAGTCCACGCGTCATGCTTGGACCTCTCTCGGAGGTGGTCGCTGCTCACGTCATTCGATGTTTGGCGGTGCTGACCGATCTCGATCCGGAGATCGTGCGTCTTCATCCCTTTGCCTTGACTGAGGCGCTCGGGAACTGCCGACTCCAGATGCCCGAGTCCCGGCCCAATTAGGCCGCCAGCCATGGTCGCCTGCACGTACATGGACGCCCCCGTTTGCCAAGCTTCCAGTTCACTGCTGCACGAAGAAAAGATTGCACCCGTACATTCGGACTTTCAATGCGAGACGAGCTCGCTGTCCCTGATGGGTTCTGCTGGTCGGCGCCTCTATCGCTTACGCGCACTCGTAGTGCCTCGTTCAGGGCGGGCTGTGCTGACCACGGTCTGACCTGTCGTGCCATCAACTTGCTGGTTGCCTGAGCAATCGGCGGTGGGATTCTCCTGTTCGTGTCGGTGTCGTCGATGCGTGGTTACGCCGCGGCGTAGCCCGCCTTGAACTCTCGTCCGTGCGCCAACAGAGCCCAGACTGTCCTCGCGGTCTTGTTCGCCATCGCGACCGCTGCCACGTTCTTGTTTCGGCGCGTCGTGAGCTTGATCAACCAGCTCTCCGGATCGGACTTCTGGGTCGCCCTGTAGATGACGGAGCGCGCGCCGTGGATCAGCATCGTGCGGAGGTACGCATCACCTCGCTTGCTCATGCCCAGCAGCGTTGGCTTGCCGCCGCTGGAGTGCTGTCGCGGGACCACGCCCAGCCATGCTGCGAACTGACGGCCGTTGTCGAAGTTCTTTGCGTCGCCAATGCTGGCGACCAGGGCGCTGGCAGTCAGCGGTCCGATGCCGGGCACCTTCTCAAGGCGCTGGCTGGCCTCGCTGGCACGGTGCCAAGCCTTGATCTGCACTTCGATCTCGTCGACTTGCTCCTGCAGCGCCTTGAGGTGGTCGAGCAGGCGCTTGATGAGCAGCCGGAAGGTGCCGGGCAGCTCGTTCTCGGCATCTTCAATGAGCGGCGGCACGCGCTGGGCGATGTAGGCGATGCCCTGCGGCACCACCAGGCCGTACTCCCCGAGGAGGCCCCGAATCTGGTTGGCTTGCGCGGTGCGTGCCTTCACGAAGCCCTGGCGGACGCGGTGCAATGAGAGCACTGACTGCTGCTCCACGTTCTTGATCGGCACGAAGCGCATTGACGGCCGGCTGACCGCCTCGCAGATCGCCTCTGCGTCTGCGGCATCGTTCTTGTTGCTCTTCACGTACGGCTTGACGAACTGGGGCGCCATCAGCCGGACCGTGTGGCCCAGCGCCTGCAGCTTGCGGGCCCAGTGGTGAGCGCTGGCACAGGCCTCGATGCCTATCAGGCAGGGAGGCAGGTTCGCGAAGAAGGGCGCCACCTGGTCGCGCTTCAGCTGCTTGCGCAGCACGGCCTTGCCGCGCTCGTTGACCCCGTGAATCTGGAACACGTTCTTGGCCAGATCGAGGCCGATCGTCGTAATCTCCATGGTGGACGCTCCTTCCGATCGAGTGGTTGCTGACACATCCACTGTGGCACTTCGATGCCGTCATCGGGTGGGGGCGTCCATCCCATTGCTTACTGTGCATTGCATGGACCTTATTCGGCGCTTGAAGGCGTCCATCGCTACCGCGGATCGACCAGAGTTTCGTCATAGAAGAGCGGGTGATCTTCATCGATGAAGTCGAGCAGCGCATCGCCGAATGCTCGAACGTACTCTTCCGGAACGGTAGACCATTGCCCCTCGCTCATATTTCCGTCCCAATCGAAGCGCCTGCCGATGCGGTTCCAGGCAACGACGCAAGCAAGAAAGTCGGACTCGTTCTGCGCGATCACCGATTCGTGGGTGAGGGCCAGCAAGGCTCCGATGACATCAAAAGGGGCGCGGTAAGAAGCCGCCGCGTGCAGAACTAGCTGCAATTCTTTGGCGACGTCCTTCTTGACGCGCCAGAACAGCCCACCGGGCGGCTCGTCGCGGAAATATTGCGCAAAGTGCGGTTCTTGCAGCCAGGCAAAGAGCTCGCGCGGGTTGCGCTGGCCGAGTGCCTCAATGTCCAGAAACTTCCAGATAGGCGAGTCGTACACGCGGCGGGAGCCGGGAAAGAGGCGCTCCACCTGTGCCAGCCGTGCATGAGTAGGCGACGTCGCGCCTTGACAGTACTTCGCCCATTGGCCCGAGCCGGGCATCTGGCAGAGGACATCCAGCTTACGGCTTGAAAGTCCTGATTGTTGTGCTACCACCTCCGCCCAAGCTTTGGTGCGGACGACCTCACTTTCAGGTCGCGGCGGGCGCCCACGTGGCTTCGGAGTGCTTCCTGGGACCATCTAGCTTCGCAGTCTCATGCGACGTCTCTAGCAGCATGCTGGCGGGGGTGTGGAGAAATCATTATTTCTTGAAGTGCCCGCCAAGCGCCAGCTAATGTGTTCAGGACAGGCAAGGAAATGCGCCTGGTCGCCCGGTGAGCTCGCAAGCGAGGGCGCCGGACACGTCAACCAAGTCGGGAGCGAAGCAACAACTCAGGAACTGAAGCCAGAAAAGGAAAACGACCCAAGTGCGCCAACACCTGGGTCGTCCGTTAGGGCCGCTAAGCCATCCAGTTGAGACACCGGATGGTCCGATTCTAAGCACGAGGACATGCATGTCAACGTCGTGCTTCGGAAGGAGGGCAATCGCCTTCAGCATCGCTCAACCGTCTGCCTCTCGCGTCACGACCTGGGTAGCTTTGCGACCGCCTTTCGAGCGGAACCATCATGCTGAGCGATACAGACCTCGAGAACTTCCTGGAGGCCAGGGGCCTCACCGATGCCGGGCGTGCATACATACGCCGCGTTCGGTCTTCACCGCCATCGCGCGCTGTAGGCTCGGGAGCCTGCAATGTCACTTGCCGATTCTCGAGTCGGAAGATGGGTAGGACCATCCAGGCGGAGAGCCACACCGGTGAGTTGCCTGCGCTCTGGATCTGGGAGTTCAGCGGCAACACGTACGAGTTCTGGGATCAGCCTGAACCGATCTCTGTGCCCTTGATCCGGAAAGATGGAAGGCGCACCAACCAGCTGAAGACCGCTGACTTCCTGGTGCTTCAAGACGACTACGTCGGATGGGTCGAATGCAAACCTCGCGCATGGCTGGAAGAGCAGTTGCGTGAAGGGAACGCGAACTTCCATCTGGACGAGAACGGACTGTGGCACTACCTGCCTGGTGAGCTTGCCGCCAAAGTGTTCGGGATGGGGTACGTGGTGCGGCTGGCCGAGGACAACAACCCCATCCTCGTCGACAACCTGTCATTCCTGGATGACTACCTTGTCGACGACGCGCCCGAGGTGCCCAGTGAGGCGAAGCTGCGGCTGCTTGACCTCGTTGCCGAGCCGGGCTGGATCCTGCTTGAGGACCTGCTGAACACGCCAGACGTGATTGCAGACCATCTATATCTACTGATCGCGCGTCGTGAACTCCATGTCGAGCTCGAAGACGCTCGGTTGGCGGAGCCGTCGAGGACCTACGTCTATAAGGACAGCGTGTCGGTGGATGTACACAGGGCACTTCTCCAGAACCGCAGTACCACCGGAACACCCGATCTCAGCATCGTCGATCTCACGCCAGGGGCCAATATCGTGTGGGACGGGCGTCTGTTCAAGATCCTCAACGATGGTGCGACGGGCTTCTTCCTCGAGACAGAGGATCACCGCGCCATCAATGTTCCGCGGGAATCCTTGATCCGCCTCATCGGGGAGGGAAAGATCCTGGCTGATCCTGCAGCACCAAGTGCTCGCGAGGCCCGCTCGGCCGAGCGCATGCGGCGAGCGTCCGAAAGTGAACGGCGCCGCGCTGTGGTGCGGCACCAGGCGCTGTTCCCAAGCGACGGGGCAGGACCGTCGGCGGTGCCGCAGCGCACATTGACTTGGTGGCGACACCTATTTCGTAGGGGTGAGGAGATCTACGGAAACGGCTTCGTCGGCCTGCTACCCGACATCCACATGCGGGGGAATCGAACCCCAAAGTTGCCTGATGCGACGCGCGAGATCATGGTGGAGGTCATCCGAGCGCAATACATGACGGCTGAGGCGAAGGCGCCGAAGGTGGTGTGGGGAATCGTCCGCAATCGTTGTGAAGCAGCGGGCACCATTGCACCGAGCGAGTCAGCGATCAAGCGCGAGATCCGGCGCTTGTTCACACAGGAAGAGATCGTCAAAGCGCGGCACGGGGCCAAGGCTGCGTATCAGGTTGAGCCGATCTACTGGTGGCTGGATCTGGATACGCCTCGGCACGGACAGCGGCCGTTCGAGATCGCCCACCTGGACCATACCGAGGCGGATCTTCAGCTCGTGGACTCTCGCTATGGACGCCAGACCCGCCGGTGCTGGGTGTCAGCCCTGATCGATGCCAATACGCGAAAGGTGCTGTCCACCTATGTCACCTTTGATTCGCCCAGTTATCGCTCCTGCATGATGATTCTGCGCGAGTGCGTTCGCCGCCACGGACGGGTTCCCGACACGATCGTCGTCGATGGAGGAGGGGACTTCCAGTCGGTGTACTTCGATCAGTTGCTTGCCTTCCTGAGCGTGAAGAAGAAGAACAGGCCCAAGAGCAAGGCGCGTCACGGGACGCTTGTTGAGAGGCTCTTCAAGCGGATCAACGAGGACTTCCTGCACCAGCTGCGGGGCAACAACAAGGCGCTGCAGAAGCCGCGCAGCATGTCCAGGAGTCACGACCCACGGGAGCGCGCCGTCTGGACCTTGGAGCGGTTCGTCGAGCGCTTCAATGAGTACCTTGATGGCGTCTACGCCAAGCAGGTCAACGAGACGCTCGGTGTGAGTCCGGATGAGGCGTTCGAGGTCGGCATGCGGAACTTCGGCGAGCGGTTGCATCGGCGCATCGCGTATGACGCGGCCTTCAAGATGTGCTGTTTGCCGTCAACGCAGACTGGCGTTGCCAGGGTGCGTCCAGGCGCGTATGTGCGTATCCACAACATTCCCTATCAGGCCCCCGAACTTACGGCTGCCGGTATTGTCGGAACGGACGTGCGTGTTCGCTATGACCCCTTCAACGCCGGCGTCGCGTATGCCTACGTGCAGTCCGGCTGGGTGGAAATGAGGTCGCCGTACTACGCGGTCTTCAGTCGCTACTCGGAGCGAGAGATTCAAGCTGCAACGGAAGAGATCCGTGAGCGTTTCGGGGAGCGATATCGAAATCGAGCCATCAACGCCCAGATGCTCGCGAAGTTCCTGAGCGAGGTTGACCAGCAGGAGCGATTGATGGGTGCGGAGCTGGAATGCGAGCAAGTGCCCGCGGCGCCCAAGCAGACTGCTCTCGAGCCCCCGATCCCGGTGATCCAGGTGATCCCGGCGTCAATGGTTGAGGAAGGAGCCGATGCGTTCGAGCACCTGGAGATCGTGGAGTACGGAGACATCGAATGAGTGAGAAGAACATTGGCGCTGCGTCAACGGCGGATCCGCGCGCCTTGGTCGCGCAGTTTGAAGCAGAGAGGAAGCAGCATCCGACCTACAAGGCAGCGTTCGATCGGACGTTGGCCCTGGCTACACGTGGGCGCACTTCACGGGTCGTGATCGTGGCCGGGCCGACAGGAGTGGGGAAGTCAACACTGGGAATATCGCTGCTGAAGAAGGCGACGCTGTCCGCGAGCGCCGCATGCGCGGAGGACCCATCGCTGGTTCCGGCTGTGCTCGTGAGGGCGACGCCGCCGCATGGGCGCAGCTTCAACTGGAAGGACTTCTACGTTCGCACGCTTGAGCAGCTACACGAGCCGCTGATCGATCGAAAGGTGTGGCCGAGTCAGCTGCCCATGTTGGAACCTGTTCTGGGAACGAAGGCGCCGGGGGAGTCGCTCACGACTGAGGCACTCAGGCGCCAGGTAGAGCATGCTTTCGTGCGGCGGCAAACGAAGCTCTGGATCGTCGATGAGGCGCATCACATCCTGCTGTGTCATGACCCGCGCCATCTGGCGATCCAGTTCGAGACGCTCAAGTCGCTGGCGGACATGTGCAACGCGACCCTGGTGCTGCTTGGGACTTACAAGCTGCTCGAGATTCGCGATCACAGCGCGCAGTTGATTCGCCGCAGCCAGATCGTTCACTTCCCGTGCTACCGCTACGAACTGGCGGACGACCGGGCAGCGTTCAAGTCGGTGTTTACGGCACTGGCGAAGGCGCTTCCGGTGCCGCTCGCGCCGGAGCTGAGCAAGGACGTCAAGTACTTCTTCGAGATGACGGCGGGCTGTGTCGGCATCTTGCGGGATCTGTTGCGCGATGGACTGGACGAGGCATTGGACGTCGGTTCAGACCTGGTCACCAAGAATCTGCTGGACCGCGTGGCGCAAACGCGTAGGGGGCTCAAGACCATCATGGAGGAGGCAGCCATGGGCTCAATGCTGCTCGAGGACATAGACCTCGACGTCATAGAAGCGATGGTCACCAAGTCCCCGCGAGAGATCGTTGCTCAGCGGCTTGCTGAACAGGCGGGCAGTTTGGAGTTCGCCTCCACGGAGGTGCCGGGCGACGCGACGAGCTCAAAGGCCCCGCGGCGAACAGGCCCCGTCGCACGACGGTCTCCGGCCAGAGACAAGGTGGGAGGGGCAGGCCGTGTCAACTTGGTGTGATGAAGGCGTGATCCCATTCGATGCAGCTGAGATGCCGCTGCGTATTGGAACGCCGCTCTACGGGCTGGTACCCGCGGGATTGGGTACGGCATTTCAGGAATCCCTGAGAGGCTATCTTGTCCGCTTGGCAGTGGAGCACAACGTCAAGCCGCGTGAACTGGTTGGGCGTGTGCTCGCCACGATCGACCCGTCGATTGCGGATTGGTGCTACGCGAGGTTCTTCTCGGCCAACGCGTTGACGATCGACGGGCTGGGAAGCTACGCGAAAGCGTTCTCCGAGGCGCTCAATCGCGGGACGGGTCGGAGGGATCTACAGACCTTGACGCTCCAGCCTTGGGAAGGGCTGCTTGCTCCCAATGGCCATCCGTTGCTGGCTCGCGTTCCTCGATGGTGCTCGTGCTGCTTGAGCGGGACGGACGC
This sequence comes from Roseateles sp. 22389, assembly GCF_052044995.1. NCBI lineage: Bacteria > Pseudomonadati > Pseudomonadota > Betaproteobacteria > Burkholderiales > Sphaerotilaceae > Roseateles > Roseateles sp. 22389. Next base: position 134,555 of record NZ_JBQEOF010000014.1, on the reverse strand, counting down.
GTCCCATCTTGCGAATCGGGACCGGCTGGGGCGCGATGAGGCTTCATATTGGCAGCTCCGGTGGTCGCTGAGCGTCGTCACGCGATGTCCGATCCATGACTGCGCTCTGGTTGATCGCTGCCCGCGCTGCGGTCGGCAACAACCAGCGATACCCAGACAGCCAAGCCTGACTCGATGTGATCACTGCGGACATGCGCTCGGCGGCAACGGACGCAGCGGCGAAGTCAGCGACAGCAGCGACGGGAGCACGGAGGGTTCGGCGATCGTCGACGGGATGATCTCGATTCAGCGACGACTGAACCGACCACCCAGGGAGAACTGGACGTCCTTTCTTCAAGAGGCGGTGATCAAGCTTGGAGACGGGCGACGAGCCACTCTGTGCCGCCGAATGGGATTTCAGCCCCGAGCGCTGAACGCTTGGCTTCGAGGAGAGGAGCGAACAGCGCTGGAGGTGGTGGTGAGGCTCTGTGCGGCCCTTCGCTGTTCCGCTGAAAGCGTTTTTGCCGATGGGGGATCTGAGCCATCTGCTGAGCCGCAAAAACGTCCGGGACGGCAGGCAGTTCGCCATCCGCAGCAGATCCGAGACGCTGCAGGTGCGAGGCTGGTTCAGGCCGTCCGGGATGAAGCTCCGCTGCCGTTGAAGCGTTTGGCGGAGTCCGTCGGCGTGAGCCGCGCGTATATGAAGTACTGGCACGCTGACCTGGCCGCGCGATTGATTGATACGAGAGCGGGGGAAGCTAGGCACCGGCGATGCGCGCAGCTCCGAGAACGCGCGGCATTTATCGAGACTCAGATAGCCGAAGCTCTGCAGAGCGGGGTAGTGCCAGGCAGAAATCGCATGGAGCGGTTGGTTCGGGCGGCCGGGTTCTCGCTATTGGAAGATGGCTGGCTCGATTTCTATCGGGAAATCTTGAGGCGGCATGCGCTGCTCGCTTGAGCACGCCGCTTTCCAGTGGCGACGTTCAGCGCAACCGTTGCAGTGCCGACGAGGTTTGTGAAACGCCCGTGCTCGCCCTGCGTGCCCAAGCGTCGGGGCGCCGATAGGGCTACAGCCATTGCCACATTTGACGGAGTGCGCTCCAGTTCAAGGAAATGATCCGGCTCGACGAGGCGATGCTGATGCAAGACGAGACGTTGATCTGGCGGAGCCAACGCCTGAACGACGCTGACCAGGTGCCGCAGCGAATGATGCGAAAGCGGTTTTCGTATCTGCAGAGTATCGGGCCAGCACAGGCGTCGCGAGGTTGCCCGCCGCGAGGGTGGGGCTTCCCCGAGGGGCGCAGCCGCATCTCGCCGGTAAAGTGCGCCGCAGGCGACCGGTTGAGTTGCTGTCAAACATCTTCAGGGAATGCACGATCACCTCCACGCGCGACGGTTCGTCCTGCGCGCCACGCACGTCGACGCCATCTCGGGCTCCTGCCCACTGTGTCTCTGCGATGCCCCAGCTCCGGCGACCTTTACGAGGTGCATGGGAGCAACGGCATGATCAATTTTCCCGTGCTAAAGCGGATCAAGGTCGTCAACTACGCCTTGTACGTGGGCAGCGACCAGCGCCCAGGCTTGGATCACCATTTCGTGCCTGGGGTGAATGTTATCGTCGGGATCAACGGGCTTGGAAAGACAACGCTGCTCACCATGCTGCTGCGTGCGCTGGCCGGCCCCGCCGAGGTTCCGGGCGACGATGATCTTGGCGACAAGCGGCGGCGCCTTATCCCTGCAGACCGATTCTGGTTCCGTAGACGTGTGCCGGATGACGCGGTCAACGCGACAGTCACGCTGTACTTCTCCATTGGCGACCACTTCCTGGAGGTCACCAGATCTCTGGCCAACCTCGACATCCTCGAACTGTCGATCGACCAGCAGGCGTTCCCGGTGACGCGTGCAGCCGAGATGGAGGCGACCTACCGAGAGCAGGTCGTCGCGGCCTCGGGGCTGTCCTCATTCGAAGACTTTGTTTTTCTGCTGCGGTACGTGGTCTTCTATCTAGAAGACCGCCGCAGCCTAGTCTGGGATGCTGCTGCTCAGGGTGACATTCTGAGCATCTTGTTCGGCGAGCAGGGCGCCCACCGCACCCAGTACGTTGAACTCTTCAATGAACTGCTCAGCAAGGACAGCGAATACCGGAACGTCCACGCCGTCGTGTCCAAGCGCCGCCGTGAAATTGACAGGCAAACCAGCACTATTGAGGGCGGACAAATCGAGATGCTCGTCCGCACTCAGGAGGAGCGCCGGGCCGAACTGAAGGCACTGGTGATGCGCAAGAACGACCTGGGGGCAACGCGGGACGGCTTGCGCGAACAGATCGAAAACCGTCGCCAGGAAATCCACGACCGCCGTGCGTCGCTGGCGGCCGAGATCAACCGTTTCTACGAGTCATTCTTTCCGCGGCTGGACGCCCCCGCCCGCTACCTGCTCGCGCACTTCGAGGCAGGCTCAGGATGCCTGGTCTGCGGTAGCAAGACTGCCGAGGCGGCGCAGGAGGTGGCCGCAAAACTCCAGCTCAATCTCTGCCCTGTCTGCGAGAGCCCGCTGGAGGATGGGCACGCGCCGGCGACAGACCCGACGGCCGGAGGAAAAATCGAGGAGCAGCGCGCTGCCATCGCCGCAGCCGAAGCTGACTTGGAGGCCATGATCCAGCCGCTGAAGGAGGCCGAGGAGAGCTATTCCTCGACGGCAGCGGAGCTAGTGGCTGTGACCGCCCAACTGGCGTACGTGGAACAGCAGCTCAAGGCCTTGGGTGAGAACCTGCCGAACGTAATGGAGCGGCGGGACCAGATGAACCGTCATCTCCTAACGTTCGAAGCGGCGCTGAACCAGCTCGACGTCGAGCGGATCGAACTGGCCGACAAGTTCAGGGAATTAGCCAACGCCATCGATCAGGAGGTGCGCGCCGTCTCCAATCAGATCGAGCAAGCCTTCGCCAAGTACATCCAAGGCTTCCTCGCTGAGCGTTGCGAGATCAAGTACACCCCGAGGGCCAGGCGGCTTGGCCAGAGAAGCGGCACGGAGCAGTTCAACTTCCCGCATTTCGTACCAGCGCTGACGTCCGGCGTGCATCGCAACGGCGCCACTGTACGCGAAGCAGGGCAGTCGGTATCCGAGTCGCAGAAGGAGTTCATCGACCTTGCGTTCCGGATGGCGCTGCTGGAACTGGCCGCTCCGAACGCACCGACGATGCTGATCCTCGAGACCCCGGAGGCAAGCCTTGATTCCGTCTTTGTGCCCAGGGCGGCCGACCTGCTCAGGCGCTTTGCGACTCGCACCGGTGACGCTGGCGAGACATGCCTCATCGCCTCCTCCAACGTCAATCGCGAGCACATGATTCCGGCGCTTTTCGGCGCCTACCCGGATCAGCGCTTCTACGGACAGGTGATCGATGAGGCGGCTAGTGATATGCCGCCCACTATTGCGGTGGAGGACCGCGCCGCGCACGTCCTCGACTTACTCTCCATCGCCGCGCCGACTCGCGCTCTGGAGCGATTCCGCCAGGCTTACGAGCAGGAGCGCGACCAGGCGATCTATCCGGATGTCCAGCCGCAGGTGCAGTCATGACGTTCGGCCAGGCATCTTCAAAGCTGGAGGGCGCTGGGATGTGGAAGGCGTGGGTCGTGCTCTGCATCGCCGAAGCACGCCGCCTGGGCCTCACGCCGGTGGCCACGTCGCAGCTGCATGTCATCCTCTACCTCGCGAACACCCTTGCCGATCTCTTCGGCGTGACACGGGTCCGCGGCCGGGTGCTTAAGCGCGGGGCATATCCGTTCTTTCCGGACGTGCAGCGTGAGGTCGACCGGTTGGCATACGCCGGCGTCCTGGTCATTGAGCATGTGGACTTCGGCCCCAAGGGACACATGGCGGCGCACTACGGCTTGGGCGCGCACGGCGCTGACATCTGCAGCGCGATGTTGGCCCACGCGCCGGAGGCCCAGCGGACATCGCGGCTACTGAGGGAACTGGTCTCTGCATGCTTCGGGCGGTTCTTGAACGAGCGCGCCGACATTGGGGCGATCGACGCGAACTACGGGAACGCGGCAGTTGTCGAAGGCGAGGTCGTCGATTTCTCGGAATGGACCGCTGACAACAAGAACATGGAGGTCGCTCGCTACTTGATCGAGCGCCTGCGCCAGATGCGGCCGGACGTTCAGCGTGACGGTGTGCGCCTCTACTGCGACTACCTGGACCGGGCGATGGGTGCAACATGAAGGGCAGCGGCACGTTGAACCCTCTGGGTGGCGCAGTGAAGGCCGCCCTGGATGCGGTGGTGGAAAACGGCGCGGCCGGACTGTCGGTCGCGGACGCCGGGACCGAAGAGGCGTTCCTGGACGCCTGGACGCGAACGCTGACAGCGCACGCCCGATACCTGCGCGCCAAAGGCGAATGCCTGTCGGGACCGGTCGCGGTGATCTACTCAGACGACTGTGCCGAGGTCGGCGCACGTCTGGCGTGGGCGAGCAAACCCATGCTGGGCGGCTCGCCGGCAGATCCGCTGGGGGGAACGTTGGCAGTCGGCACCGGCGAGATCGGAGGCTATGTGAAGCCGGTTCGTCTCACTGACACCGACACCGTGACGGCCGCGATCCGTGATGCCGGTCTGGGTACTTCGCTCACCGTTGTATTGCTCAGCGAGGCGTCAATGGTCATCTGGCCACGGGGGTTGGACTCCGAGGTGCTGCCGTTTCGCAAAGAGCTGGATGACGCGCCGGTGGTGCTGGACCTTGCCGCGCTGGATCACAGCCTGGAAATGTTCTACGAGCGCGCGGCACGACAGTCTCGGACTTGGTGGAAAGACCGGTCCAAGCGCATCACCGTCGAGGAGCCCGAAAGCGAGGTGCAGCACGACCTGTGGAATTTCCTCCTCGGGAAGTTCTCGGATGTTGCGCGCGTGAAGAAGGAGACGACGATTGGCCATGGCCGTGCAGACATCACCGTGACCCCGATCAAGCCGGACCACGCGAGCGCGGTGCTGGAGCTGAAGGTGACACGGGACTTCAGGACTCCCAAGCCTGGCAGCGTCAAAGCAATTCCAATCAGCCTGAAAGCGAACATCGACTGGGCACAGTCTGGCGTCGCTCAGACTGCCGCGTACCGCGATGACGAATCCTTTGAGGCTGCCTATCTTTGCGTCTACGACTTTTGCGCCGGCAAGAAGCTGGCGATGGAGAAGGCCATCCAGGACGCCGCGGCGCCCTACAACGTGATTGCCAAACGCTACTGGATCACGGCCTCACACGAGGAGCACCGTTCGGACCGGTACCCACTGATGCCGCCCGGAACGCCGCCCGTCACAGCGTGAGTTCGACGATGCTCTCGGCCAACTGGAAGCTACCGCCCTGCTGTGCGCTGGCGCGCATCTGGCGTACCTCGCGCGTGGACACGCGGCCGAAGCCCATTCCCCGTGCCAGCTCCGCCAGGATGGTGGCGACCTCGATGCGCACGTCGGCATAGCGAGAATCGCCAACGACCATCATGACGCGCCCGGTCGGCGCCAGCAGGCGGCGGCTCTGCTCAAGGACCAACTCCAGATCGCGGAAATACGCTCCGACCATCTCCGGAATAGTCGCGTCCCAAAGCGCTTGGCGGCGACTGGCCAACGCGTCCAGCACGGCATTGAGCGTGCTCGATGTCGTCCTCGGTCCGTCGTAGGCTCGGCGGATCTGCACGTGGGAGCGCAGCGTCTGATTGCGCAGCGTGAGGTTGTCGGCCGAAGAGCCGATGTAGCCTAGCACCCACAACTCGACGTTGTAGATGTCGGTGTAGTCGAAGGAGTTGGGGTAGGGCGGCGAAAAAACGATCAAGTCTGCTTGTTGGTCCACGTGCTGGAGCGCCGTGCGTGAGTCGCCATTGATCACCGTCACGCGCGAACGAGGTCGGCGCTCAAACCGCAGAACGTCCTCGAAGGAGGTGTTGAACTGCCGGCTGAAAAGCAGGTCGAGCTTCTCTGCGGTTGATTGGTTCGATCGCCAGGCGCCACGGTACCGCCGCCCTTTGCCGTTCACATACACGTTGCTGCAGTCGATGAGCACAGCGCCCAGCGCGACGCGGAAATATCTCTGCACATCGGCATCTTGCATGGCGTCGATGCAGGCGAGGTACTGCGAGAGCCGAGAGGCGACATCATGCGAGAAGATCCACCGATCCTTTCCCTCTCCCTCGATGAAGGTAGCAGGCAGGTGGGCCAAGCGCGACAGGTCAGGCGGCGCGTCCTGCAGTCCCGCGTGAAAGTCGGCGGCCGCGGATAGCAGCTTCTCAGCGGTTAACGGGCTCACCTTCGCCTTGATGACGTCGGCAAGGAATGGGTTCACCTCGACTGTCGTCGCATTGATCGACAGCAGCTGCGAGGTGATGGCGCTCGTGCCTGAACCCCCAAAGGGGTCACAGACGTGGGTCGGCCTGTAGCCAAGCGAGGCGATCGCCGCGCTGACGAACTCTGGGGAGAACGCCTCCTTGAAGTGGAACCAGCGCTGGAACGCAGTGTCCTTGCCATCCTGGTAGGTGGTAAGCGCTGCGCCGGTGGCGGGCTTGAATGCCACTTGCTGATGGTTTGCGCCCGAGTTGAACCACTGCGGGGCTTGAGCGAAATGCTCGCGCAGCGTTTGGAGATATCGCTCGGGTGGGTTGCGCATAATCGGCGTTGACTTGAAGGTGCAGCGATCTTACCCACGCGACAGAAATTATGTACATAATTTCGCATGACTGAAGAACGGACATCAATCCTCCATGCAGCAAACAGATGGCTTGATGCCGGCGCCCACTTGGGGGCGGCCGCTCGCGCAGCCTATGGCGGCGAGGCGAAGAGGTTCTTTGAGCACCTCGATGCTGCTGGTATCCGCGACATTCAGTCGATCACTGAGTCGCACTGGTTGGACTACTTGGCTGATCTGCCTCGCTCGAGGCCAATCGTTGGCACCCGGCGCAAGGAAGCACTGAGGCCCTCAAGCGCCCTTCAGGCGGCGCGGCTCACCAGGGCGTTTCTCAGGTTTTGCTGGACGCAGGGCTGGCTGCACTGGGTGCCGAGTCTCGGCAGCCAGCGCTGCGGTGGTTTTGATCAACGTGAGGCCTTCCGCATGCCCACGGGGTTGGTGGAATTTTTGCTGGATCCGGGCGACGGTGATGGCGAGGATGAGAGCAGGTCCCGGTGCGTGGTTGGTCTGGCGTTTTGGGGCTGCTTCCGCCCGAAAGAAATCGCACAGCTCAAGGGCCGCGATTTGGTGGTTGCAGCAGACGGCAGCGGTGTGCTGCGCGCCGAGTGGCGTGCCGACGAGGTTGTGATACCGGCAGTCGCCGTCAAGCACCTGACCCACTATGCTGGACTGCGCGTGGCTCGCGCTGGACGGCTCGCCCGCGAAGCAGCATTGATTGTCCGGTTGGGCTCTGAGGCGCCGCTATCGGCCTCGGCCGCCTGGCGCCTGTTGAGGGAGTGGATCGACGCGCAGGCGGAAGCCACGGAAGGCTACCGCCTGAGCACGAGAGCAATTCGCGAAAGCCATACCCAGCTCGCCGGCGTGGACGCGAGCGACTACCTCGGCGCCATTGAACGACAGACTGCAATTCGACAGAGACCGACGCGCCTCACGCTCCCGCGTCAGATCGGGGGGCAGCGGGTGACAGCCGACCTTCTCGGCAAGATGACCGCGAGCATCTGCGCCTCATGAGTTAGGTGGAGGCGCAGTATCATGGCCTCGGCGCCCGCCAAAGCTCTGGACGGCTTGAAACCGGCATCGAGTCTTCTGTCCATCACCTCAGGCACACCGCTCACGGCGCTCGAGGCGACAAAACGTCCAGCGCTCGAGTGAAGGAGCTTGTGATGTCTGACTGTGTCCGCAGCGCCAACTACGCTGCTTCCCGTGAACTTCTTGCGTGCGGTCTGCGCGTGACGCGATCGCATCTGGGCGAGATCAACGCCGCTCTGCTTGGATATGCCACCTATGCGGCCTTGCTGCAGGAGGCCAAGGATCCGGCGCATCGCTTCTGCCTCGACGATGCAGACGTCATCGTGCTTGACCGCGTGTTTGGAGCAACTCGAGCTGGCGAACTGCACCAGGAGCTAGGAACCGCAAAGATCAATCAGGTGGTTGGCGCCTGTAGTCTCGCGCTGGCCCGAAGCTTCGACGACAAGGCGTTCTTCGACAGCGTTGATGAGCTGTTCGACAACTGGGTCGAGTACCAGATCGCGTCGACGGTCATTCATGCGGAAGATCTCGACCCGCGGTTGGCACGCGTGCTCGGCGCGCCGGCGTGCGATGGTGTTTGGCACGCCAGCGGTCCCCTTTGGCAGGTGCGGGACGAGTGGGTCATTGAAACCAAGGGGACCATCTGCGAAGCCGATGACGACGGTGCCGAGATTTACGGCGGTGCGAAGCTGGCATGGCAAGGTCGGATGGTGTTTCATAAGGCTGGCCGCGCTGGGTTGATCGTCGATACCCTCGGTGCTTCATGCCAACCGGTCTCTTGAAGTTGAAGCTGTTGGGGACGCGCCCAAAGGCGCGCACCCGCACAGCGGTTCACGGCTAAGATGCCGCGCCAGTTTTTGCATACAAGAGCGCACAAGCCTGATGCACAAGCTGAACTGAAACGGGGCGAACGCAACCACAATCATCCAGGGAGGATGTGTGCAGTCAAAGATCACGCTGCCGGTCATCAAACGACTGCGAGTCCGCGGCTATTCGCTGTATCCGGGCGACGCAGGCGCTGGTCTTGATCTCGCGTTTCCGTCCGGCGTCACCGTGCTGGCGGGCATCAACGGTGTTGGCAAGACAACGCTGTTGAATCTGCTGATGCGGATGTTGCTTGGGCCGCTGGACAGGCCCAAGGGTGAGCGGGAACTCAGCCGAGTGAGCAAGCGCAAGCTCGTCGAGGAAAAGAGCTTCTCGTTTTTTCGTGACCGTGTTCCCGAGGGCCTTGGCCAGGACGCCACAGCGGCGCTTGAATTCACCATCGGCAAGCATTCGATGAAGGTCGTCCGGTCGCTGCGCACCATGAAGCTGACGACGGTCACCATTGATCGGGAGCCATTCGATCTGGATGACGAACAGTACTCCGAGAAGATGGCCAAGCTCGCCGGCCTGGCGTCGGGATATGACTTCCACGTCGTCGTTCGCTACCTCCAGTTCTTCACTGAAGAGCGGCTGCCCATCCTGTGGTCGACCGCCACGCAATTCGAATTCTTCAAGCTGCTTCTCCTGGATCGAACCCTGTCGAAGAACCTCAGCGACACCTTCGCTTCGGTGCAGAAGCTCGATACAGATTTCCGCAACAAGGACTATCAGCTCAAACCGAAAGAGAAAGATTTCGAGAAAGCGAAGTTTGCGGCAAGCCAAGCCAGCGGCGCTGGCGACCTAGATAAGCGGATTACTGCGGCCAGGCTCGTTCATGAGGCGGCCGTCACTGCCCACGCAGCGCAGGTGAAGGCGTTCGAGGATCTACAGACCCGCGCTCGCAGCTTCGATGAGAGGTTCTATGCGGCAGAGGCCGCGTTGTCGCAACGCGAGTCTGAGTTGCAAAACGCCGACGCGGCGTTCATTGCCCAAGCGTTGCCGACGGCGGACGACAAGGCCCGGTTCTTGATGGCTGGCCTTGGCGCAGGTCAAGGCTGCTTCGTGTGCGGCAGACGCCATCGCAGCCAAGTCACCTCGGTCGCCAAGGAACTCAAGGACGGTCAGTGTTTCGTTTGCCACCACCCACTGGCTTCTCGTGGGAAAGCCACGACGACGGTGAAGCCAATGGCCGCGGCCAAGGTGCGAGCGCTGGAAGAGTCGGTGGATGCCGTCCGGGCCGAGTTGTCAGCCGTGGAAGCTCAACGCGAGGCTCTGCAAGCGGAATTCAGAACCGTCATCGAAGCGCGACGCCTTGCCGCTGTTCATCAGGCAGAAACGTCCAGGACATTGGCGGCGCTTGAGGCCCAGAAGCCGGTCCCGGTCCCCAGCGAGCTAGAGGCGGACCTGAAGGCTCAGCGGGCGACTCTCGACGTCATGGACAGAGACCGCAAGGCCGAGGCAAAGAAGTACCGGGACCTTGTCGCTGTCGGCCGAGAACAGATGGAAGGCTTCAAGGAAGTGTTCCGCTCGAAGTTGACGTCTTACGCGGAGGCGTTTCTGCAGGAGACTGTCACTGTCCATTTTGACCAGCTCGACAAAGTGCAGATTGCCACCGGTGTTGGTGATGTGGTCATGCCCTCGTTTTCAATCAGCATGACCTCCAGCACGCATGCAGTGCCGCAGAAGCGCGTGACGAGCGACAGTGTCTCGGAGTCTCAGAAGGAGTTCCTGGATCTGGCGTATCGCATGGCCCTTCTCGACATGGTTTGCTCGGACGGCGCCACGACCCTCGTCATCGAGACGCCAGAGGCCAGCCTGGACAGCTGGTTCATGCTGCGCGCCGCAGAGTTGATGCGGCGCTTTGCGCCCACTGGCTCACGGCCCGTCAGGAACTTGATTGCGACGTCGAACATCAACGGGACAGCGATGATTCCAGGGCTGTTGGGCCGACTGGATGCTGACGGCAAATGGACGTCGGCCGCCGCCAACGATGCTCAGTTCATCAATCTCCTCAAGTTGACGGCCTTGTCCAAAACCTTGAAGGATGCGGCGGCACGTACCTTGATCGAGGACGAAGTCCGGAGGCTCGATGTCTAGTGGTCAGCGCCCCCTTCCTCGCGCCGAGAAGGACCGGCTTCAGTTTGCGCGCTGGGTGCTGCTGCTCGTGAATGCTGCCGGAGCTGCGGGTATCGGCCAGCTGACCCGCAAGCAACTGCATTTGCTGCTCTTCTTGTCCTTCGCTTCCAGCAGGTTCTACGGCATCGAGCCGCTGCGGCGGCGAGCGACGCGCACCGCGCTTGGACCATACTACCGGCCAGCGCACATTGCTCTGGGTGAATTGGTGCTATCGGGGCTAGTAGATGTCAACGAATTTACGGCGCATGTGTCGTCTGATCATTTTCTGTTCGAAGGAAATTTCGGAGCCACGATGCGTGGGATTGAGGCGGGCCGTCAGCTGCGCAGCACGCGCACTGGAGAGAAGCTCTATGCCTTCTTGTTGGACCTTTGCCTAGGCGCCGTGGAAGGTGCTTGGCACGAAGAACTGTCACGGGAGCGGAGCAGCCGCCGCCGGCTCGATAAGGTCTTCGAACAGGACTTGACCTACCAGCAAGCTCTTCGGCGGCCTGGCATGGTCCTTTTCACTGAGGAGTCGCCCGAGGATCAGGTGACGCCGACGCTCACCGGCCTGCGCGAGATCCGGGAGTATCTGGCGGAGAGGACGTTGGTCAATCGACGCGATGTGCTGACCGCCTACCAACGGCTGCTGATGCGGAAAGCTGCCTGACATGCCAAGACAGTCCGGACTGCAGCGCTCCGATTTAAAGGGGCTCGAGCGGAACCTTGTCCAGGTTTCCGGGACACCGCAAGATCGGTTCTTGCAAGCGTTGCTCGGGTACTTCAACGACTGGATCGAGGCCAACGAGAAGTCAATAGCGGCCGGGCGTATCCACCTGAATCAGGCACTGTTGGTGATGTATTCAGAGTCGCCACGGGTCGACAGCGGATTGCCAGCTAGCGTCTGCAAACACCCTGTAGACGTCTTTCCTGCGAGCCATACCCTGTGCGATGGCATCGCAGTCGCAGTCGAGAACCTCAGCGAAGTGGTCAAGATGAAGACCAGTTTCGAAGGTGGTGCCGATGAGGCGTTCGCTTTCATCAAAGAGCATATCGGCTCTGATCGCACCTTTGCACTGTTGATGATGGCGCAAGAACGTATGTTCGTGCATGACGCCGGCGTCGACATCAACGAGTGGGCCAAGGAGCCGAGGGCCATTAATTTGAAGCGGCTGTCCCCGGCCTCCATCACCCCTGCACTGATCGACGAGCAACTCAACGAGTTCCACATTGACGCGCTGGCAACGCATAGGTGCAGGACTGCTCGGCTGATGTGGAACATCACTGAACAACCTTCAGTGCTGAACCCGCAACCTGAACTGCATGTGCAGTCAGGACTTCTGACGTGGTTCAGTGGCATCTATCGGTATTCGGTCACCTTCGTCGACGAGGAGGTAACGCTCGCGGGTGGGCGTGTTGACATCCGCATCGCTCGGGCGAACCAGGCCAAGCGTCGTGTAATCACGATGATTGAGCTGAAAGTACTCAAGCCCGACGACAGCCCCACGGACAATCTCAAGTGGGCCCACAAGGGCATCCAGCAGGCGCACGACTACAAGACCAAGACCCGCGACACCGACGCTGCCTTCGCATGCATCTATGACGCCCGCCGCGACAAGGGCGATCCCATGCCGAGCCTAGCGCCTGACGCGGCTGAGAAGGGCGTTCTACTCAAAGTGCTACCCATGGCGGTCCCGAAGGCCAAAAAGCCTAGGAAGCCGAAGAGCGTTCCTTCGGGCCCCGGACCATCAGTGGTTGCGCCCACGTCAACCGCGTTGGCTTCCGTTGCCACCAAGACCGTGGCGCGCAAGACGGTAATCACAGTGAAGTGAAGACGGGCGCTAACGGGCCTGTCGCGGGGTTGAGAAGCCGGACCTCGAGGATGTCAATTCCATCAGTAGATGCAAACAAACATTTAATGAGGCGAACGCCGTGCGCCGCAAGGGCCGACCGCCGCCGACAGGTTCGATCCGTTGCTCAGCTAGTCCGGCGCCGAGCACCGCCCAAGCGGCGGGCATGCGGCGAAAATGCTCATCTTGCTGCACGCAATCGACATGCCGTTGATCTTGGCGAGGAGGTTTGTGGTGCCATGGACGACAGCTGGGACGCCAACATCGAGGTCGAACAAGGCGCGACTGGGTTCATTGCGATTCTCATCTTCAACCCTCCGCCGGAGATGAGGCCATCAATCCGTGTCCCGATCGGGGAAGGGTACGGACGCTCAGAACTGGCCGAAGCGGCGGCGCTGGATGCCTTCATGGCGATGACCCGCCGCGGTGCCTGAGCCCAAGCACGGGAAGCACTGGTCTGGCTCTGCTGCCGTAGAGAGATCGGTTGTTGTCCTCGGAGCTGCATCGCAAGACGACAGCGCCCTGACCCGATGCTACCCAGCACGAAGGGCGACAAGCGCCTCGGCTGCGGCCAGAACCGCCTTGAGGCGGACGGGCAGCGTGGACATTAACAATGCATCAGCTTCCTGTTCCGTATTGCGCGCCCACGCCAGCCGACCCGTAAGAGCTTCCACTGGAGTTAGACCAGCGAGCAGATCGCTCCTCTCGGCGAAGAATCCATAGAGATCAGTGGCATCCAGCGATCGGAGGGCATCGAGCACGTGCTTTAGTCCGGCGCTGGTCACAGAAGGCCATGTCTGGAACCCTGGGTACTCATGCTGGCGACCACGCCCCGGGCGAATGATCGAGAACAGCTCTCGCGACTGCTCGTGGGCACGGACAGCGTCTTCGCCTATGCCGCCGAGCGCTGCGCCGATTTCAGCGGCGCTCATGGGAAGCATGGGATCCTGGTACAGGAGGGCCGGGGCGGTCGGGCCACGCGACGCATCCGCATTCGAAGGGCTACGCATCTTCACTCCTCTCGCTGCCGGCGATTTTCCCTCTGCCAGTTCGGCCTGGCGGTGCCGCGTGGTGCCGGCTCTGTCACCCTGGAACTCATGGATGGCGTAGAGCGCCGGTCGCGAAGGAGCGGGACAGAGGTGGCGCCGCACCAGGAACGATGCCTCGAAAAGATATGCCCCCTGCAGAGGGGGGGGGCGGATGCCGACGGCCCCGGATAGTTGGCGAAGCTCGACGACTACACGATGTTAGCGAGTGGGTGGCAGGAACGCCACGAGCTGTTGCGCTCACTAGTCGAGACGCATGCTGCAGGCAGCGCTCTCCCTCGCCATAGTGAAACGCGCATTCCGAACCTGCCATGACGGTGAAGGGCCGCTGCGTATTTTGGTGACGCTGAACTCCGAGTTCGGCGACGTGCGCAGCCGAAGCTGAATGCCCCTCTAGGAGCGCCGACCCAGCTCGCCTCAAGCTGCAGGAGGGGGGCGACAGGCACTGACATGGATCGAAGCCGAAACAGGCTAACCCGCTTCCCTCAGCGGACCAGTGAAGCGTTGAGCGTCTCTTCTTTGGCTTGGCCGACGACCGCCGCTCATACTTCCTTAGCGATTTAGGCACGTTTAGCTGGCTAGCTAACCAAGGCATTGGAGCTAAAGAAACGCCGTACGTTTAACCGCATGAGCGGCTCCCCGCCGCGTCGATCCGCGCATCGAACAACACATCCTCGAACGGAAGGGTCCTGACGGGTGCCCATTCGGACAATGTTGTCGCAGTCCAAAGAGTTTGTTTAGGGCATTCTTTTCGCCACGCTGACAGCTTTGTGACGGGACTTGTTATTCATGTCGGACCGATCGCCGAATGGCAACCGCTGCGTGCACCAAACTCTTTCATCGCATCCAACGCGTAGTTAACTGCTCGCTCCGGGGCGAACTGCCGCCGCTTGGCTGCAGCTTGTGGCGGATACGACTACCTCCCGGCAATCCATATCTTTGCGTGCTGCCCAGAAAGGCATAAAGCTGCCGAACTGGCAGCTTTATGAGGTGAGGCTCACAGAGGTTGCCCTCTGAGGCCTGGATGTGTTGGTGGAGAGGAGGAGGATCGAACTCCCGACCTTCGCATTGCGAACGCGACGCTCTCCCAGCTGAGCTACCCCCCCAACGAAGACTCGGACTATAGCAGAGATTCCAGCGCCCACTGCAAGTGGGCGGGGAGCGGCGCGGCATTCGCACCGCCGCTGGTTGCGGAGATCACCAGCGACACCCCTTGTCGCGCGCGGCGTCGCGGACCAGCGGGACGACTGCCAGCAGCCCCTTGTCCGCGTAAGCCTTGCGGCAGTCCTGCTGCCCAGCCTTGCGCATCTCCTCGGCCAGCGGGTCCTTGTCCTCGGGCGGCTTGGGCAGCGCCTGGATCACGCCGGACGGCGAGCCGCGCGGCCGCATCGGGCCGCGCGATGGATTCATGTCGAGGTTCAGCTTCGGGGCGTTCGGCGGCGTCGAGGCGGGCGTCGCCACGTCGTGGCCCACGCGCGCGCCAGCGTCCGGCGCGCCGACGCTGGGCTGCGTCGTCGTCGCCGTGGTCGAGCCGTCCAGCGAGACGCGGTTGGCGGGCGTAGGCGAGGGCGTCGTCGCAGCTCTTGGCTGTGGAGGCGTCGTCTGGGCCGACGGCGTGGCGGTTGCCGCGGGCGCTGGGGTCGGCGTGGGCGTGGGCGTCGGCGTTGGCGCAGGAGTCGGCGGTGCCGTTGCCGTGGGCGTTGCCGCTGCTGCCGGCGCTGGCGTCGGCGGCGGCGCGGGCGCGGGGCTGGGCGCCGGTCGCGGCACCGGCGCTGGCGCGGCGGTCAAGGGCGGCAGTTCGGCAGGAGCCTTCAGTTCAGGCGGAATCGGCGCGGGCGCCGAGCGCTCGATCGGCGCGCGCTCGATCCGCCGCACCGTGGTCGGCGTCTCGCTGAGGATCGGGGCCGGCCGCTCCGGCAGCTGCAAGGTCGGCGAGGGCGCCTGGAGTGCGTCCGTCGGTGCTGCGGGGCGCAGTGGCGCGGCTTCGCGGGCCGGCGCGATCGGCGTCGGTGCCGCGGTCATCGCCTCGCCGGGCGTCGTGAGCGTGGTGATCGCCGGGGCCGGCTCGGGCGAAGGCGCTGGCGCCGCGGCCGGAGAGGGGGCTGGAGCGGGCGGCGGGGCCGGTGTGGGCGAGGGCGCCGGCACCCGCGCCGGAGTCGGTGCGGGCGTCGTGAGCGTGGGCGGCGGTGGGGCAGGTGTCGGTGTCGGAGCGGGCTTTGGCGTCGGCGTCGTTGCCGCCGGCGGTGCGCTGCGATCCGCGGGAGCGTCCTCCGTCAATTCATCGCCGGGCTGTTGGCGCCACTGGCCTTGGCGAGCGGCGCCCGGGGCCTTTCGCTGCTCGGGCGTCGGTGGCGTCTCCCGGACCGCGCCGCCGGAGCGCGGCTGCTTCGCATCGCCGACCGGGCCCCGCTCGGGCAGCACGACCGCGGGCGCGCCGGAGCCCGGCTCGTAGCGGTCGCCCTGCAGGCGCACGTTCAGCGGGCCCCAGACGCCTTCGCCGGGCTTGGCGGCGCCGCCCGGCGCATTGCCCACGACCAGCAGCACCAGCACGTGCAGCAGCACGGCCAGCAGCAGGGCCTGCCCCATCTGGTCGGGTGCTCGCAGCAGCGGTGTCGAGGCGGGATCGAGGACGGCGGACAAGGTGGATCGCGGCGGTCGGCGCTGGGGCGCAGCATAGCCGGGATCCCCAGGGCGCCGTGTCAGGGCTTGCCTTCGGAGAGGTGTCGTCGCGAGGGGCGCGGCGCGAAGACCGCCGTGACCACGGCGGCTGCGGCGCGAGCGGGCTCAGGTGCCCGCGTTGGCCTGGTTCAGGTCGGCGCGACGGGCGCCGGTGAAGCGTTTGGCCCAGTAGGCCTCGCGCATGTCCTCGACGCGGACCGCGCCGCCGACGCGCGGCGAGTGGATGAACTTGCCCTCGCCGACATAGATGCCGACATGCGAGAAGGTCGCGCGCATCGTGTTGAAGAACACCAGGTCGCCCGGCTTCAGGTCTTCCTTCTTGATCGGGACCAGGCTGGACAGCTTGGCCTGCTCGTCGGCGCGGCGCGGCAGCACCAGGCCCACGCTCATCTCGAAGATGTGGCGGGTGAAGCCGCTGCAATCGAAGCCGTTGCTGACCGAGTTGCCGCCGCGCTTGTACGGCACGCCCAGGAAATTCATCGCCGACAGGACCAGGTCGGAGGCCTTGTCGCGCACCTGGTTCAGCAGGCCCGGCGCGGCCGGATCGGCGCTCGGCGACAGCTGCTGCGCCTGCGCGACGATGCCGCGCTGCTGCAGGAAGCGGGCGACCGAGTCGCTGGCATTGGCGTTGGCATTGCCGACCGCGGCGCCCATCAAGGCGGTGGGTGGCAGCGCGGACGCGTTGGTGGTGGCGACGGGGGCAGGTGTTGCCGGTGCGGCGGCGACCAGCGCCGCGGTCGCGCCGGCGACGGCGGTCGTGGCGGCGGCGGTGCCTGCCGGCGTGCGCATCAGGCTCTGGCCGTAGGCGCCCATCATCGTGCCGGCCGGCGGCGCGGCTTCGGCGCGGGCATCGGCCTTGGCGTCCGGCGTCTTCGCCTCGGACCTGGCCGGCGCGGTTTTCTCCGAAGTCTTCTCTGCGGCTTTGTCTGCGGTCTTTTCCGCGACCTTCGCCTCCGGTTTGGCCGCGACGGCCTTGTCCGTGACGGCTTCCGCGGCGGTCGACGCCTTGTCGTCGTCGGCCTTGGCCTTGGAATCCTTGGCGCCGTTCTTCGACGCGACCGGCTTGGCGGCCTTCGTGTCCTTCGAGGCCTTGGCGGTCTTCGCGGTCTTCGCTTCGGGCTTCTTCTTCGCGGCCGGCTTGGCCGGCGCGGCCTTGGCTTGCGCTTTGGGCTTGTCGGTGGTGGACGACGTCGACTGTTGCGCCCAGCAACTTCCGCTGGCCAGGACGCAGATCAGCCCCAGTGCGGCCATGGCGCGCTGGAGCGAATTGCGAGAGGGGGCCGAGCGGGAGGGACGAACAGTTCTCATCGTTGTTGGGCGCGGAGACTAGGCACCATCTCCGTACCGGTCAAGCGCGAATGCCCGTGGGGCGGCGCCTGGCTAGGGAAAGTCCGGGCGTGGCCACGAGACCCTTCCCAGGAAAAACCCGGATTGGACCACAGGCCCTCCGCCAAACGTTGTGAACGAAAGTTTCAGCAAAGCTCGCGGTGCGAGGATCCGTGCGGAAGTCGCGCATTCGACATGAGGAGACCCCGATGACCGACAGCTATGCGGCGATGTACCGGCGCTCGATCGACGACCCGGACGGCTTCTGGGCCGAGCAGGCCAGGCGCATCGACTGGGAACGCCCGTTCGACCAGGTCTGCGACACCAGCCACCCGCCGTTCGCGCGTTGGTTCGTCGGCGGGCGGACCAACCTGTGCCACAACGCGGTCGATCGCCATGCCGCCACGCGGCCGGGCGACGCGGCGCTGATCTGGGTCTCCAGCGAGGTCGGGCAGGAGCGCGTCTACACCTTCTCCGAGCTCCAGGCCGAGGTCGAGGTGATGGCCGCGATGCTGGCCGGGCAGGGCGTGCGCGCCGGCGATCGGGTGCTGATCTACCTGCCGATGATTCCCGAGGCGGCGTTCGCGATGCTGGCCTGCGCCCGCCTCGGGGCGGTCCATTCGGTGGTGTTCGGCGGCTTCGCGAGTCATGCGCTGGCCAACCGCATCGACGACGCCGAGCCGGTGCTGGTCGTCAGCGCCGACGCCGGCAGCCGCAACGGGCGCATCGTGCCCTACAAGCCGCTGCTGGACGAGGCGATCCGCCTGGCCGCGCACAAGCCGGCGAAGGTGCTGATGATCGACCGCGGCCTGAGCCCGTTCGAGCGCGTCGCGGACCGTGACCTGGATCACGCCGCGCTGCGGGAGCGCCTGTGGGGCACGCGCGTGCCCTGCGAATGGCTGCCGTCGGACGCGATCAGCTACACGCTCTACACCAGCGGCACGACCGGGCGGCCCAAGGGCGTGCAGCGCGATGTCGGCGGCCATGCGGTCGCGCTGGCCACCAGCATGGCGCTCATCTACGACGGCCGCGCGGGCGAGACCTTCTTCTCGACCAGCGACATCGGCTGGGTCGTCGGCCACAGCTACATCGTCTACGGGCCCTTGATCGCCGGCATGGCGACGCTGATGTACGAGGGCACGCCGGTCAGCCCCGACGCGGCGGTCTGGTGGCGGCTGGTCGAGCAATACCGGGTGACGGTGATGTTCAGCGCGCCCACCGCGGTGCGGGTGCTCAAGAAGCAGGACCCGGCCTGTTTGACGCGGCACGACCTGTCCTCGCTGCGGGCGCTGTTCCTGGCCGGCGAGCCGCTGGACGAGCCCACCGCGCGCTGGATCGCCGACGCCATCGGCAAGCCCGTCATCGACAACTACTGGCAGACCGAGACCGGCTGGCCGATCCTGACGCTGGCGCGCGGCGTCGAGCCGGCGGCGCCGAAGTTCGGCTCGCCGGGCGTGCCGATGCCCGGCTACCGCGTGCAGCTGCTGGACGAGCAGACCGGCGCGGTGCTGGAGGCGCCGCATCAGAAGGGCCTGCTCGCGATCGCGTATCCGCTGCCGCCAGGCTGCATGCAGACCGTCTGGCGCGACGACGAGCGCTTCGTGCGCACCTACTGGTCGAGCGTGCCCGGCCGGCAGGTCTACTCGACCTTCGACTGGGCGCTGCGCGACGAGGACGGCTACTACTTCATCCTCGGCCGCAGCGACGACGTGATCAATGTCGCGGGCCATCGCCTCGGCACGCGCGAGATCGAGGAGTGCATCGCCGGCCATCCGGCGGTGGCCGAAGTCGCGGTGGTCGGGGTGGCCGATGCGCTCAAGGGCCAGGTCGCGATGGCCTTCGCGGTGCTGAAGGATCCGGCGCGTGCCGCGACGCCGCAGGCGGCGCTGGCCCTGGAGGGCGAGATCCTCAAGCGCGTCGACCAGCAGCTCGGCGCGGTGGCGCGGCCGTCGCGGGTGCGCTTCGTCCAGCTGCTGCCCAAGACCCGCTCGGGCAAGCTGCTGCGGCGCGCGATCCAGGCGGTGTGCGAGCAGCGCGATCCGGGCGACCTCATCACGCTGGACGATCCCGCCGCCCTGCTGCAGATCCGCGAGCTGGTCGCGGGCGCCGGCTGACCGCGTCAGCGGCCCAGCAGGGCGCGCCAGTCCTCGCGGATGAAATGCACGACCGCGTCTTCGTGATGCGCGCCGATGATGCGGTGGGCAGCCAGCTTCACGTCGTCGCTGGCATTCGACACCGCGATCGCATGGTGCGCCGATCGCAGCATCGTCAGGTCGTTGACCTGATCGCCGAAGACCACCAGCTCGCGCTCATGCAGCGCATAGCGCTGCGCCAGCGACGCGATCGCCTGGTCCTTGCTGGCGCGGCGGTCGTGCACGTTCAGCCAGGGCCAGCCCGGCATGTAGATGTCCTCGGCCAGGTGCGTCGTCACCAGGTCGCCGCAGGTGGCGAGGATCTCGGCCTGCAGCGCCTCCAGCGGCTCCGCGCGGCCGACGACGAGCAGCGTCACCAGCGGGTCCGCCAGTTGGTCCTGCAGCCGGTCCACATGGCGCAGCCGCGGGTCGGCGTTGCGCTGGCGCTCGGTGACGAAGCGCTGCTGGCCCTCGTTCTGGACCTCCTGCCAGAACAGCTGGTCGCCCTTGGCGCCGTGCGTCGCGATGAAGGGCATCAGGCCGTGGCGGCGCACCAGCGCGAAGATCGCCTGGCCGAGCGCCGGCTCCATCGCGTTGACCAGCTCATGGCGGCCGGTGCGCAGGTCGCTGATGTAGGCGCCGTTGGACGAGACCACCGGCAGCGAGATCGGCAATCCCTCGAGGATGCGGGCGATCGAGACCACGTGCCGCGCGCTGGCGACGGTGAAGGCCAGGCCTTCGGCCAGCAGTTCGGTCAGGCCGGCCCGGGTGGTGTCGGAGAGCCGGGCCTGCGGGTCGAGCAGGGTGCCGTCGAGATCGGAAACGTAAAAGCGCATGGGTCCTGAGCGGCCGGAAGAGCGCCGCGATAGGCGCACATCCTACGCCGGCCCGGTTCGATACTTGCCGGATGCCGCCCATGCCTCCCTCCTCGACGACACCGCTGGACGCGCTCGGCCGCCCGGTCCTCGACGACGCCACGCGCCGCTGGCTGCCGTGGGTGGTCGCGCTCGCGTTCTTCATGCAGACGCTGGACACGACCATCCTCAACACCGCGCTGCCCGGCATGGCGCGCGACCTCGGCGAGGATCCGCTGCGGATGCAATCGGCCGTCGTGGCCTACCTGCTGACGGTGGCCCTGCTGATCCCCGCTTCGGGGTGGCTGGCGGACCGCTTCGGGACGAGGACGGTGTTCTTGTGGGCGATCGGGCTGTTCAGCCTGGGCTCGCTGGCCTGCGCGGTGTCGCCCAGCCTGCACGTGCTGGTCGCTGCGCGGGTGGTGCAGGGCGTCGGCGGCGCGCTGCTGGTGCCGGTGGGGCGGCTGGTGGTGCTGCGGGCCTTCCCGAAAGGCGAGTTCCTCTCGGTGATGACCTTCATCAGCCTGCCGGGGCTGGTGGGGCCGCTGCTGGGGCCGACGCTGGGCGGCGTGCTGACCCAGTACGCCAGCTGGCACTGGATCTTCCTGATCAACCTGCCGGTCGGCGTGGCGGGCGCCTGGGCCTGCCGGCGCTACATGCCGCAGATCAAGGGGCCGCTGGGCCGGCGCTTCGACTGGGGCGGCTACGGGCTGTTCAGCGTGGGGCTGATGCTGCTGTCGCTGGCGCTGCAGGGCTTCGGCGAGCACGTGGTCAACGTGGCCGTGTGCTTCGTGATGCTGGTGGCGGGCGTGGCCTGCATGATGGCCTACTGGCTGCATGCGACGCGCGCCGACGAGCCGCTCTTCTCCCCCGCGCTCTTCGCCGTGCCGACCTTCCGCATCGGGCTGCTGGGCAATGTGTTCGCGCGGCTGGGCAGCGGTGCGACGCCCTTCCTGACGCCGCTGTTCCTGCAGGTGGGGCTGGGCTTCTCGCCCAGCGAGGCCGGCTTGTCGATGATCCCCTCAGTGCTGGGCGCGATGTTCACCAAGACGCTGGCCATCCGCCTGATCAAGCGCGCCGGCTACCGCCGCGTGCTGATCGTCAACACGCTGCTGCTGGGCGTGCTGATCGCCAGCTTCGCGCTGATTCCGCGCGGCGTGGGGCATGTCTGGCTGGCGATCCACCTGGGCCTGTTCGGCATGATCAACAGCATGCAGTTCACCGCGATGAACACGCTGACGCTGGGCGACCTCGACGGGCGCACCGCCAGCGCGGGCAACAGCCTGCTGGCGGTGGTGATGCAGCTGTCGATGAGCCTGGGCGTGGCGACCTCCAGCGCCTTCCTGCTGCTGTTCTCGCACGGCCTGGCGCGCACCGAGGGCGCCGCCATCGTGCCGGCCTTCCACGGCACCTACCTGGCGCTGGGCGCGATGGCCGCGATGGCGGCCTTCATCTTCCACCAGCTGCGCCGCGACGAGGGCGCGGCCGAGGAGACCGTGCGGTCCAAGCTCACGCCCGAGGACTGATCGCGCCCCACTTCGCCCCTATTCGCGGGCAAGAAAAAGCCACCCCGAGGGGTGGCTTTGTCGTCATGGGGCAGGGAAGGGCTCAGAGCACCTCGGACGCGAAGTCCGCGAGTCTGGAGCGCTCGCCACGGGCCAGCGTCACATGGCCGCTGTGGGCCCAGCCCTTGAACTTGTCGACCGCGAAGGTCAGGCCGGAGCTGCCTTCGGTGAGGTAGGGCGTGTCGATCTGCGCCAGGTTCCCCAGGCAGACGATCTTGGTGCCCGGACCCGCGCGCGTGATCAGCGTCTTCATCTGCTTGGGCGTCAGGTTCTGGGCCTCGTCGATGATCACGTACTTGTTGAGGAAGGTGCGCCCGCGCATGAAGTTCAGGCTCTTGATCTTGATCTTGCTGCGCACCAAGTCGTTGGTGGCCGCGCGACCCCACTCGCCGGCGGTGCTGTCGCCGCGCGCCAGCACTTCCAGGTTGTCGTCGAGCGCGCCCATCCACGGGCCCATCTTTTCCTCTTCCGTGCCCGGCAGGAAGCCGATGTCCTCACCGACCGGGACGGTCACGCGGGTGACGATGATCTCGCTGTAGCGGCGTTCGTCGAGCACCTGCGACAGGCCGGCGGCCAGCGTCATCAGCGTCTTGCCGGTACCGGCCGAGCCGGTCAGCGTGACGAAGTCGCAGTCCGGATCCATCAGCAGGTTGAGCGCGAAGTTCTGCTCGCGATTGCGCGCGGTCACGCCCCACACCGAATGCTTCTGGTGGCCGTAGTCCTTCAGCGTGCGCAGCACCGCGGTCTTGCCGGTGATCTCCTGCACCTTGGCGTACAGCGGCGCGGCGCCGGGCGCCTCCAGGTAGATGAGCTGGTTCACGAGCAGCGTCGGCACCAGCGGGCCGCTGATCCGGTAGAAGGTGGTGCCGCCTTGCTGCCAGCTCTCCATCGTCTTGCCGTGGCGCTCCCAGAAGTCCGCCGGCAGCGCCTGCACGCCGGTGTAGAGGAGGTCGGAGTCCTCCAGCGTCTTGTCGTTGCGGTAGTCCTCCGCCGGCAGGCCCAGCGCGCGGGCCTTGATGCGCATGTTGATGTCCTTGGACACCAGCACCACCTCGCGGCCGGGTTGCTGCGCCTTGAGCGCCTGCACCACACCCAGGATCTGGTTGTCCGCCTTGCCTTGCGGCAGGCCCTGGGGCAGCGGGGTGTCGAACAGCGTCGTCTGGAAGAAGAGCTTGCCGCCGGCCTCGCGGTGGCCGGTCTGGTCCAGCGGCAGGCCCTTGGACATCTCCTCGATCGAGCTCGACTTGAGCGAGGCGGCCAGCGCGTCCAGGTCGCGGCTGACCTGGCGCACGTTGCGGGCGACCTCGGTCATGCCCTTCTTGTGGCCGTCCAGTTCCTCGAGCGTGATCATCGGCAGGTAGATGTCGTGCTCCTCGAAACGGAACAGCGACATCGGGTCGTGCATCAGCACATTGGTGTCGAGCACGAACAGCTTGGCCTCGCCCGCCGGCTTGCGCGCCTTGGCGCGGCCGGTGGCGGTCTTCCTGGCGGGGGCCTTGGCCGGCGCCGGCGGCACCAGCGCCAGCGACGGCGATCCGCCGCCGCGGGCCTCGACCGGCTCGGCGCGCGAGCGCGCGGCGGCGGGCGGCAGGGCCGGGGCCGATGCCGGCAGGGCGGTCTCGGCGACGTTCGCCGAGTGGGCGGCGATGGTGGCGGACGGTTTGGCCTCGAGCGCGGGAGGGCGTTTGCTGGGCGACAGGTCGGTCGCGTAGGCGTCGGAATCTAGGCGGCTGGCGCGCTTGGTCGGAGGCTTGGGCAGTGGCATGTGCGGGGGTGGCGGGCTGGCGTGATGAGCCTGGGTCCACGCGGACCAGGGGTCATGCCCCAGGCCTGACGGGCGGTGGCGATGCCGGAGGTATCGGCGGCATCGGGGGCCTCGAACTCGCCAGCGGGCCCCAGAAGACAAAAAGCCGCACCGGGGGCGGTGCGGCTCGTCCTTGGGGATTCAATCGCTGCGATCAGGCACAGGGGCATGCGGCCGATTATGCACAACTCGCCGCGCGTGCCCATGACGGACAGATGGCGGCGTTGCTGTCAGACGGCGTCTCGCGCGAGTCAGCGCAAACCCGGGATGCGAGGCAGCGGAATCGGTGGTCCGATGCGAGATTCCGCGACCCTGGCCGGATCGCGGCGTCGATCAGGCGGCTTCCTTCTTCAGCGCCTTGACGGCCTTGAGCACTTCGTCGACGTGGCCGGCGACCTTGATGCCGCGCCATTCCTCGCGCAGGATGCCCTGGGCATCGATCAGGAAGGTCGAGCGCTCGATGCCCTTGACCTTCTTGCCGTACATGATCTTGTTCTTCACCACACCGAACATGTGGCAGAGCTTTTCCTCGGTGTCGGCGATCAGTTCGAAGGGCAGTTCCAGGTTCTGCTTGAACTTGTCATGCGAGGCCATGTTGTCGCGGGACACCCCCAGCACGACGGCGCCGGCCTTCACGAAGTCCTTGTGATGGTCGCGGAACTGCATCGCTTCGGTGGTGCAGCCCGGGGTGTTGTCCTTCGGGTAGAAGTACAGCACCACGACCTTGCCCAGAAAGGCTTGGGGTGTGAACTTCACGCCTCCCGTGGCAAGAGCTTCAATGTCCGGGAGGGGTTTGTTGAGCGCTGGCGTCATGTGGCGTTCTTCAGAGAGATGTGCCCGGGCGGGCATAGCCAGCGATTATACGTTGAATGGGTCGTCTCTCTCCCCGGCTGACCTGGACGAGCCAATGCGCTCCCAGAGAGAGGGAGGCCGGACGGGGAGCCGCGGCCGGTCGCGGCCGGCGGGCGCTCAGGGCTCGATGAGCAGCGCGGCCAACACGGCGCGGCCTTCGCTCGCCAGCACGTTGTAGGTGCGGCAGGCGGCGCCGATGTCCATGGTCTCCATGCCGATGCGGGCGTCGATCAGCGCGCGATACAGCGCCGGCCGCGCGAAGCGGATCTTCGATCCGCTGCCGAAGATCACCAGCTCGGGCTTGCGTTTGAGGATGCGCTCGAAGTGCGCTTCGGTCAGGTCATCGAAGCGGGTGACGTCCCAGTCCTCGGGCTGCCCTTGCCAGGGCACGAGCACGCTGTGCGCCTGCTCGACACCGTTGACCCACACATGGTGCAGGTCGTGCTTGGAGATCATGTTGCCGCCCAGCGGCTGGTCGGGTTGAAATTTCATTGAGGCTGATTCTGGCAGCGACGGAGGGTGGCGCCGCGCGGCCGTGCGATTACCCGCGATAACCCTGTGTTTAAATCGACGGTCCCGATTTTCCCCTGTGTATTCCAGGAGCCATCTTGAGAACCGTCACCAAGTCCAGCAAATTGGCCAATGTCTGTTATGACATCCGCGGACCCGTGCTGGACAAGGCCCGGCAGATGGAGGAAGAGGGCCAGAAGATCATCAAGCTGAACATCGGCAATATCGCCGCCTTCGGCCTGATGCCGCCGGACGAAATTGTCCAGGACATGATCCGCAACCTGCCCGACGCGGCCGGCTACACGGATTCCAAGGGCCTGTTCGCGCCGCGCAAGGCGGTGGTCCATTACTGCCAGGAAAAGGGGATTCGCGGCGTCGCGGTCGACGACGTGTACCTGGGCAACGGCGCGTCCGAGCTGATCGTGATGGCGCTCAACGCGATGCTGGACAACGGCGACGAGGTGCTGCTGCCCGCGCCGGACTACCCGCTGTACACCGCCGCGGTTGCGCTCTCGGGCGGCAACCCGGTGCATTACGTTTGCGACGAATCCAGCGACTGGTTCCCCGACATCGCCGACATCAAGTCCAAGATCACGCCGCGCACGAAGGCGATCGTCGTGATCAACCCGAACAACCCGACCGGTGCGCTCTATCCCGAGCCGCTGCTGCGCGAGATCGTCGAGATCGCGCGCCAGCACCAGCTGATCATCCTGGCCGACGAGATCTACGACAAGACGCTGTACGACGGCAACGTGCACACCAGCATCGCGTCGCTGTCCGACGACGTGCTCACGCTGACCTTCAACGGCCTGTCCAAGAACTACCGCAGCTGCGGCTACCGCGCCGGCTGGATGGTGGTCTCCGGCGACAAGCGCCATGCGCTGGACTACATCACCGGCCTGAACATGCTGGCCTCGATGCGGCTGTGCGCCAACACGCCGGGCCAGCTCGCGATCCAGACCGCGCTGGGCGGCTACCAGTCGATCAAGGACCTGGTGGCGCCGGGCGGCCGCCTGGCGCGCCAGCGCGACCTCGCCTACGAGCTGCTGACGCAGATCCCGGGCGTGAGCGTCGTCAAGCCCAAGGCCGCGCTCTACATGTTCCCCCGCCTCGACCCCAAGATCTATCCGATCGAGGACGACCAGCAGTTCGCCTACGAGCTGCTGGCCGAGGAGAAGGTGCTGATCGTCCAGGGGACGGGCTTCAACTGGAAGTCTCCCGATCATTTCCGGCTCGTGTTCCTGCCCAACACCGACGACTTGCGTGAAGCCGTCGGCCGCATCGAGCGCTTCCTGGGCACCTATCGCAAACGCCACGGCCGCTGACCCCTCGACCTCCTGAAAGACACATGACGATGAACCCGATCAAAGTTGGCCTGCTGGGCATTGGTACCGTCGGCGGCGGCACGTTCCAGGTGCTGCGCCGCAACCAGGAAGAGATCCGCGGCCGCGCGGGTCGCGGCATCAAGATCGCGATGGTGGCCGACCTGGACGTCGAGCGCGCCAGGAGCATCGTCGGCGACGCCTGCACGGTGGTGGCGGACGCGCGCGAGGTGATCGCGAATCCGGAGATCGACATCGTCGTCGAGCTGATCGGCGGCTATGGCATCGCGCGCACGCTGGTGCTGGATGCGATCAAGGCCGGCAAGCACGTGGTGACGGCCAACAAGGCGTTGCTGGCGGTGCATGGCAGCGAGATCTTCGCCGCCGCGCGCGAGCAGGGCGTGATGGTCGCCTTCGAGGCCGCGGTGGCCGGTGGCATCCCCATCATCAAGGCGCTGCGCGAGGGCCTGACCGCCAACCGCATCGAGTGGATCGCCGGGATCATCAACGGCACGACCAACTTCATCCTGTCGGAGATGCGCTCCAAGGGCCTGGACTTCGCGACGGTGCTGAAGGAGGCGCAGCGGCTGGGTTATGCCGAGGCCGATCCGACCTTCGACATCGAGGGCGTGGACGCCGCGCACAAGGCCACGATCATGAGCGCGATCGCGTTCGGCATCCCGGTGCAGTTCGAGCAGGCCCATGTCGAGGGCATCACGGCGCTGCAGGCGACCGACATCAAGTACGCCGAGCAGCTCGGCTACCGCATCAAGCTGCTGGGCATCGCGCGCCGTCGCGACCGTGGCATCGAGCTGCGCGTGCATCCGACGCTGATTCCGGCGAACCGCCTGATCGCCAACGTCGAGGGCGCGATGAACGCGGTGCTGGTGCAGGCCGACGCGGTCGGCACGACGCTGTACTACGGCAAGGGCGCGGGCGCGGAGCCGACGGCTTCGGCGGTGATCGCCGACCTGGTCGACATCACGCGCCTGGCGACGGCCGATCCGGACCACCGCGTGCCGCACCTGGCCTTCCAGCCGGACGCGATGAACGACACGCCCATCCTGCCGATGGAGCAGGTGCAGACCGCGTTCTACCTGCGCCTGCGCGTGGCGGACCAGGCGGGCGTGCTGTCGCGCATCACCACCATCCTGGCCGAGCACGAGATCAGCATCGATGCGGTGCTGCAGCGCGAATCGGCCGAAGGCGAGAGCCAGACCGACCTGATCATCCTGACGCACGACACGCAGGAAGGCCGCATGAGCGAGGCGCTGGCGAAGATGCAGGCGCTGGAGACGGTGCTCGCGCCGATCGTGAAGCTGCGCAAGGAAGAGCTGGCGTGAAGTACCTGAGCACCCGCGGCGACAAGACCGAGCGCCACTTCTGCGACATCCTGCTGGAGGGCCTCGCGCCCGATGGCGGGCTGTACCTGCCCACCGCCTATCCGCGGATCGACGCCGCGACGCTCGCGCGCTGGCGCGGGCTGTCGTATGCCGACCTGGCCTTCGAGATCCTGTCGCTCTACATCGACGACATCCCGGCCGTGGACCTGAAGGCGATCGTGCATCGCACCTACACCGAGGCCGTCTTCGGCACGCCGCAGATCACGCCGCTCAAGCCACTGGCGCCGGGGCTGGCGCTGGTCGCGCTGTCCAACGGGCCGACGCTGGCCTTCAAGGACATGGCGATGCAGCTGCTGGGCCAGCTGTTCGAGTACGAACTGGGCCGCCGCGGCGAGACGCTGAACATCCTGGGCGCGACCTCGGGCGACACCGGCAGCGCCGCGGAGTACGCGATGCGCGGCAAGGCCGGCATCCAGGTCTTCATGCTCAGCCCGCACGGTCGCATGAGCCCGTTCCAGCAGGCGCAGATGTTCAGCCTGCAGGAAGCCAACATCCACAACATCGCCGTGCAGGGCGTGTTCGACGACTGCCAGGACATCGTCAAGGCGGTCTCGAACGACCTCGCGTTCAAGCGCGGCCACCGCATCGGCACGGTCAACTCGATCAACTGGGCGCGGCTGCTGGCGCAGGTCGTCTACTACTTCGCGGCCTACTTCCAGGCGACGAAGACCGACGCGGAGCGGGTCAGCTTCACCGTGCCCTCGGGCAACTTCGGCAACGTCTGCGCGGGCCACGTGGCGCGCATGATGGGCCTGCCGATCGAGCAACTGGTCGTCGCGACCAACGAGAACGACGTGCTCGACGAGTTCTTCCGCACCGGCGTCTACCGTCCGCGCGGCGCCGAGCACACGCTGGAGACCTCGAGCCCGTCGATGGACATCTCCAAGGCCAGCAACTTCGAGCGCTTCGTGTTCGACCTGCTGGATCGCGACGCGGCGCGCGTGAATCGGCTGTTCGGCGAGGAGCTGGCGGCCAAGGGCTGCTTCGAGATCACCGCCGAGGAGCGCGCGCGCATCGGCGAGCGCTACGGCTTCGTCTCGGGCCGCAGTACGCATGAAGACCGCGTCGCGACGATCCGCCAATGCCATGCGCAATACGGCGTGATCATTGACACGCACACCGCCGACGGCTTGAAGGTGGCGCTCGACAAGCGTCAGCCCGGCGTGCCGATGCTGGTGCTGGAGACGGCGCTGCCGGCCAAGTTCGCCGCGACCATCGAGGAAGCGCTGGGCCTGGTCCCGCCGCGGCCCGCCGCGCTGGACGACCTCGAGTCGCGCCCCAAGCGCGTGACCGTGCTGCCGGTCTCCGTCGACCAGGTCAAGCAGTTCATCGTCGACCATGTCTGACGCCAAGCCCGCTCCGACCGCTGGCGCCGCGGCGCAGCGCGCGCCGATGCTGCCGATGGAGGACGCGCTGCAGCGCCTGCTGTCGCAGGTGACGCCGTTGGGGCGGACCGAATCCGTGTCGACGCCGCTGGCGCGCGGGCGCGTGCTGGCGCAGGACCTGGTGTCGCCGCTGGACGTGCCGCCTTACGACAACAGCGCGATGGACGGCTACGCGATGCGCGCGGCCGACGTGTCCGCGCTGGGCGGCGAAGGCGCGGTGCTGCCGGTGTCGCAGCGCGTGGCGGCGGGCTCGGTGCCGTCACCGCTGCAGCCCGGCACGGCGGCGCGGATCTTCACCGGCGCGACCGTGCCGGAAGGCGCCGACGCGGTGCTGATGCAGGAGATGTGCGAGGCCTTGCCCGAGAGCGGCACCGGCCTCGGCCAGGTGCGCATCAACGCGCCGCTCGTCGCGGGCCTGCACATCCGCCGCCGTGGCGAGGACCTGCGCGTCGGCCAGCCGGTGCTGGGCGCCGGCATGCGGCTGAATGCCGCCTCGCTGGGCCTGGCCGCGACCGCCGGCGCGGCGGCGCTGACGGTGGCGTCCCGGCCGCGCGTCGCGCTGTTCTCAACCGGCGACGAGCTGGTGCTGCCCGGCGAGCCCCTTGGCCCCGGCCAGATCTACAACTCCAACCGCACGACGCTGCATGCGCTGCTGCTGGCCATGGGCTGCGAGGTGCGGGATCTGGGCATCGTGCCGGATTCGCTCGAGGCGACCCGCGCGGCGCTGCGCGACGCGGCCCGGGACGCGGACCTCATCCTCAGCTCGGGCGGCGTCTCCGTCGGCGAGGAGGACCACCTCAAGCCCGCGCTGGAGTGCGAAGGCCGGCTGGACCTCTGGCAGATCGCGATCAAGCCGGGCAAGCCGCTGGCCTTCGGCGAGGTGACCAGCCAGGGCGGCCGCACCTGGTTCATGGGCCTGCCCGGCAATCCGGTGTCGAGCTTTGTGACCTTCCTGCTGTTCGTGCGGCCGGTGCTGCTGCGCCTGCAGGGCGCGACGCAGCTGACGCCGCGCGGTTTCCAGCTGCCGGCCGAGTTCACCTGGACCAAGGCGGACAAGCGCCGCGAGTTCCTGCGCGCGAAGCTCAGCGACGCGGGCGGGCTGCAGTTGTTCGGCAACCAGAGCTCCGGCGTGATGAGTTCGGCCGCCTGGGCCGACGGTCTGATCGACCTGCCGCCGGGCAGCACCGTCGAGCCCGGACAGTTGCTGCGCTTCCTGCCGTTCAACGAGCTGTTCTGACCGGCCGCGCCGCTGCGGCCGGACCGCGACTTCCTTCGACAAGCTGACCGAGATGACGATCACCGTGCGCTACTTCGCTTCGCTGCGCGAGGCCCTGGGGACCGACGAGCGCATCGCGCATCACGCCGGTGCGACGCTGGGCTCGATCCGCGACGCGCTGATCGCGAGCGACGCGGCGCATGCCGAGGCGCTGGCGCGCGGGCGGGCGATCCGCTGCGCGCTGAACCAGCAGATCCTGCCGGAGGACACGCCGGTGAAGGACGGGTCGGAGGTCGCGTTCTTCCCGCCGGTGACGGGCGGGTGATCCGCGCTCAACGCGACGCCCTGGCCTGGATCCGCGCCGCCACCGCCTCGCCCTGCGTGAACGCCTCCTCGAACACCGAGTAGCCGGCGAGGTCCGCATGCGCGAACTGCAGCCGGCCCTGCGCCCGCTCGCGCAGCGCGGCCAGCGCGGGTGAGCCGCGCAGGCCCGGATGCGGGATGCTCATCGCGTGGCCATAACGCATCAGCTCGATGCGCTGCAGCCGTTCCGGCAGGTCGGGGTGCAGCGGCGCGAGATCCGCCAGCACGCGACCGGCCCAGGCGCGCCAGTCGTCCTGCAGCAGGTCGCGGCGCTGCGACTCGCGCAGCGCGCGATAGGCGGTCAGCACCAGCGGTCCGCGGCTGGGATCCAGGTCCTGCTGGCCGGCATTGACGTAGCCCAGCGCCTCGCCGCCATAAGCGACGTTGTCCCAGGACAGCGGCGCGCCCAGCCGCTCCAGCGGCGGCGCGTCGAGCAGCAGGTTGGCGACCAGCCACGGCGCGTAGCGCATGCCGCGCGCGGCCTCGGTCAGCGCGGCCGGCGGCTGCTCCACCAGCCGCGCGGCGATGAACAGCGGCATCGCCATCACGACCTGGTCGGCCTCCCACCGCTCCGCGTGTCGCGCCGCCTCGTTCCAGGCCAGCACCTGCACGCCGTGCCGTTCCTCGCGCACGCGCAGCGCGGTCCGGCCGCCGTGGAAGGCCTCGGCCAGCGGCGCGGCCAGGCGCTCCGACAACCAGCCGTTGCCTTGCGGCCAAGTCAGCACGGCCTCGCGCTCCTCGCCGCTCATGAAGCCATGGCGGCTGCCGAAGTAATGCAGGCCGGCCCAGGCCGACACCTGCGTGGCGTCCGCGCCGTAGTCGTCGCGGCAGCAGTAGTCGAGGTACCAGCGCAGCGGCGCCGCGGTCAGCTGGTGTTCGTCGAGCCACGTGGCGAAGGTCCTGGCATCCAGCGACTGGTGCGCCGCGGTCCAGGCGTGATGCGTACTGGGCATCGCGAAGCCGACCTCGCGCCGCGCCTGCTCGACCAGCTCGCCGAAGCGGCGGTACTGCGCCTGGACCTCGGGCGACTCCGCGGGTGGCAGCAGGCCGTCGACCCATTGGTCCCGCCACCACAGCCGCTCCTGCGGGCTGTGGCACAGCCAGCGCTCCTCATAGACCCAGCGGCCATGTTCCTCGCGCGCGAGGCCCAGATCCTCCAGCAGCGCCCGCACCTCGACGGCCTCGGGCCCGGGCGTGGGCAGGTAGTGCGCGCCGAGCGGGCAGCGCAGGCCCTCGCCGAGCGCCGGCCCGGCGGCGATGCGGTGGCCGCGGCTGTTGCCGCCGGGGACGTCCTCCACGTCCAGCAGCGCGACGTCGACACCGCGCAGTCGCAGCCGCCGCGCGCAGGCCAGGCCGGCGATGCCGGCGCCCAGCACCAGCACCTGCGCGCGCCGGGGCGGCGCGGTGGCGGTCGACCAGTCGGGCAGGGCGCCGCGCAGCCGATGACCGCGCTCCCAGTTCGCGCCGGTCCAGCCGCCGGGCAGCCCGGCCAGCCGCTCGGCCAGGCGGTCGGCGACGGGGCGCGCATCGCGCCCGCAGGCGGACAGCATCGGCAGCAGCGCGGCCGCCGTCGCGCGCACGAGCAGGTCGCGCCGCTTCAATGCAGCTTGCCCCATTCGCGTTCGAACTCGTGGACCAGCACCTGGTTGGACAGCCGGTTCACCTCCAGGCCCGAAGGGCGCGCCATGTCCGGCGGGAAGCTCATCAGCGCGGGCAGGCTCTCCAGGCTCAGGAAGCGCAGGCCCGGCGGCAGTTGCCGGGGCATGGACCAGGGCCGGCGGCTCGCCAGCACATAGCCCCATTCGCCAAAGCTCGGCACATGCGCGTGGTAGGGCGTCGCCGTCAGGCCCACCGACTCCACCGTGGTCACCACGGTCCAGTAGGCGCGCGGCGCCACCAGCGGCGAGGTCGCCTGGATCACCGCGTAGCCGGAGGCCGCCAGGTGCTGGTCCACCAACCTGTAGAAGCTGGCCGTGTACAGCTTGCCCAGCGCGAAATTGCTGGGGTCGGGGAAGTCGATGACGATGACGTCGAAGCTCGCCTGCGAGGCCTCGAGCCAGCCGAAGGCGTCGGCGTTGACGATCTCCAGCTTGGGGCTGCGCAGCGCGTCCTGGTTGAGCTGGCGCAGCAGCGGCATCGTCGAGAACAGCGTGGTCATGTGCGGGTCCAGTTCGACCAGCGTGACGTGCTCGACGCTCGGGTAGCGCAGGATCTCGCGCACCGCCATGCCGTCGCCGCCGCCCAGCACCAGCACGCGGCGGGGCGCGCCCTGCGCGGCCATCGCGGGATGGACCAGGGCCTCGTGATAGCGGTACTCGTCGCGCGAGTGGAACTGCAGGTTGCCGTTGAGGAACAGCCGCGTGCCGCCGGCGCCCTGCGTCACGACGATGCGCTGGTAGCTGCTGCTTTCCTTGAACACGATCTGCTCGCCGTAGAAGCGGTCCTCGGCCCAGGTGCTGAGGCGGTCGGCGCCGGCCATCGCGGCGGCCAGCAGCGCGATGGCCACGGCGCAGGTCAGCGCATGGGAGCGCCAGGCTCGCAGCTCGGCGCGGAACAGCCACAGCGCCCACACCGCCACGGCGACGTTGAGCAGCCCGAAGAACAGGCCGGTGCGCACCAGGCCCAGCTGCGGCACCAGCAGCAGTGGGAAGGCGACGGCCACCAGCAGCGCGCCGAGGTAGTCGAAAGTCAGCACCTGCGAGACCAGTTCCTTGAGCGCGTAGCGCTGGCGGAAGTGGCGCTTGAGGATGCGCATGACCAGCGGGATCTCCAGCCCGACCAGCGTGCCCACCAGCAGCACCAGGCCGTAGAGCAGCACGCGGAAGGCCAGCGCCTGCGAGGGCGGCAGCAGGCTGTGCACGGTGAACAGCGCCGCCGGCATCAGGCCGCCGATGACGCCCACCAGCAGCTCCAGGCGCAGGAAGTGCGCGACCAGCTGGCGGTCGATGTAGCGCGACAGCCAGGAGCCCAGGCCCATCGCGAAGAGGTAGGCGCCGATGATGGTGGAGAACTGCAGCACCGAGTCGCCGAGCAGGTAGCTGGCGAGCGCACCGGCGGCGAGCTCGTAGACCAGCCCGCAGGCGGCGATGACGAAGACGCTGGCCAGCAGCAGGACCTCGGCCATCGAGGCGCGGGCGCGCGTGCTGCCGGGGAACTCGGTGTCGCCGGCGGCGTCCGACGGGGACGCCGCGTCGGCGGTGGGGTCTTGGGACATGGGGCGCGAGGCTATCACGCGCCCGAGGTTCGCCCGGCCCCGGCTCCGGCCCGGGCATGGAGTGCCGGCCGGCGGGTTCCGCAGGGCCCGCGGGCTCAGGCGGCGGGAGGGATCTCGAAGAGATCGCGCCTCTCGCCATCGGGGAAGGCGCGTCGCTCGACCAGGCGTCCGCCCAGACGGGCCACCAGGGCGCGGGCGGGGTGGTTGTCGTCGCGCATGTAGGTCTGCACCGAAGGCCACTGCCAGACGCGATGGGCGTGGGCGACGACCAGCCGGGAAGCTTCCAGCGCGAGTCCTTGTCCACGCGCCTCGGGCAGCAACCACCAGGTGAGCTCGACCGGCCATCCCGGCCCCTGCCAGAAACCGCACATGCCGAGCACCGCGTCCTCGTCGCGGCGGCGGATCGCCCAGACGCCGAAGCCCTGCAGCGTCCAGACGCCGATGTCGAAGGCCAGCCGCGACCAGATGGCCGCCGGCGCCAGCGGGCCGCCATAGGCGCCCGACGCGTCGGCATCGGCATAGAAGCGCCGGTAGGCGTCCTCGCAGCGGCGGTCCGGGGGCGACAGGACCAGGCGTTCCGATTCGAGGGTGGGAATGTGCATCGTGAGTTTTCTCTTGGCGCTCCGTGGCCGCCGGCGCTCGGGACGGGACAGGGGCGGAAGCGGGGGAAGAAGAGGGCGGAAATGGACGGCGAACGGAGGCGAAAGGGTAACGCCCGTCGTGGATCGACCTACACGAGGTTCATCCGGTGCTGGATGGCGCGCCGATCGAGACGCCCGTACAACGGCGATACGGACCCGCCGGCCTGGATCGCCATGCCCGGGGCTCCGCCCCAAAGGACTCCCATGCTCAAGCGACGCACGATTGGAACGACTTCCCCGGCCCGGCTGCGCCGCTGGCTGGTGGCGGGCAACCTGGCGTTGGCGCTGACCCTGAGCGCGGCCGCCTGGCTGAGCCTGCGCAATGCCCGGGAAGGCGACGAAAGCGCGGCGCAGCTGACCGCGGAGAACCTGGCCGCGAGCATGAGCGGCGAGGTCGCCGCCGAGCTGCGCCTGATCGACAACGCGCTGGCCACGATGGCCGAGCGTTATGCGAAGACGGCGCACGCCGCCGACCGGACCCGCGTCCTGGCGCAGATGCTCGACGAGCAGCGCGAACTGCTCAGGCACGTCAGCGCCCTGCGGGTGGCGGATGCGACGGGCGAGGTGCTGGTCCACGGCGAGGCGCCGTCGGCGACGCCGATCCGCCTGGGCGACCGCAGCTACTTCGACCGGGCGCGCGCCCGCGACGCCACCGTCGTGTCCGAGCCGCTGCGCTGCCGCGTCACCGGCGAGTGGTGCATCGTGGCCGCCCGTCGCCTGATCAACGCGGACGGCCAGTTCGACGGCATCGTGCTGACCGAGCTGACCTCGGCTCACTTCGCCCAGCTCTTCTCCGGCATGGAGCTCGGCCGCTCGGGCGCGATGGCGATGCGCACGAACGACAGCTTCCTGCTGGTCGCGCGCCACTCCGTGTCCGAGCCCGGCTCGGTCAAGGGCCTGGGCGAGGCCATCGTCTCCGACGCCCTGCGCGTCAACCTCAAGCGCAATCCGGACCGCGGCTGGTACGTGACGCCCACCGCGCTGGATCGCGTCGAGCGCATCACCGCCTACCGCCGCGTGCCGGGCTACGCGTTCACGATGTACGCCGGCCTGAGCACCGGGGAGTACCTCGGCGCCTGGTACCGGCAATGCGCGGAACTCGCCGGGCTGGTCGCGCTGATGGTGGGCCTGATCGGCGGCGTCTCGGTGCAGCTCTACCGCGGGCAGAAGCGCGAGCACGACGGCCGGCTGGCCGCCGACCGCACCGCCCGCGAGCAGGCGCTGATGCTCGAGAACGACCTGATCGGCATGGCGCGGCTGAGGGACCGCGTGGTGCTCTGGGACAACCGGGCGCTGGGCCGGATCCTGGGGTATGCGCCCGGCGAGCTGCGCGGCCAGTCGATGCGCGAGCTCTACCTGGACGAGGCCACCTTCGACCACATCGGCCGGGTCGGCTACGCGGCGCTGCGGGCCGGCGGCCGCTTCCGCACGCAGGTGCAGATGCGCCGCAAGGACGGCACGCCGCTGTGGATCGACCTGAGCGGCAGCCTGGTCTCCGAGGACGAGAGCCTGTGGATGCTGGTCGACATCGACGCGCTCAAGCAGAGCGAGGAGAAGGCCTACGGCATGGCCTTCCGCGATGCGCTGACCGGGCTGCCGAACCGGCGGCTCTTCGAGGAGAAGCTGGTGGACGCCCAGGCCGCCGCGCTGCGGGCGGACCGGGGACTGGCGGTCTGCTACCTCGACCTGGACGGCTTCAAGCCGGTCAACGACCGCCATGGCCACGAGGCCGGCGACGAGGTGCTCCGGCAGGTGGCCGAGCGGCTGCAGCAGACGCTGCGCGCCAACGACATCGTGGCCCGCCTGGGCGGCGACGAGTTCGCGATCGTGCTGCCCGCCAGCGGCGACGCGGCCGGCGCGCGCGCGGTGCTGCAGCGTTGCCTGGCGGAGATCGAGCGGCCGATCGCGATCGGCGACGGACACCGGGTGACCATCAGCGCCAGCATCGGCGTCGTGCTGGCGCTCGGCACCTGCGACACGGCGACGGTGATGCGCGGCGCGGACGAGGCGATGTATGCCGCCAAGCGCGCCGGCAAGGGCCGTCTCCATTTCGGCGTGGCCGCAGGGCCGGCGGGCGGGCCGCCGCGCGGCGCGTCGGCATCAGCGCCGGCGCCGGCCGCCCGCGCGCTGTGGGTGGCA
This sequence comes from Roseateles sp. 22389, assembly GCF_052044995.1. Taxonomy (NCBI): domain Bacteria; kingdom Pseudomonadati; phylum Pseudomonadota; class Betaproteobacteria; order Burkholderiales; family Sphaerotilaceae; genus Roseateles; species Roseateles sp. 22389. The sequence goes on along the minus strand of NZ_JBQEOF010000014.1, from coordinate 97,608 downwards.
TAGCGTCCCGTCGACGCGTGACGCGTCAACGCGCCTTCGCGCTGGTCGAGCTCATCGTGAACATCACCCACTCCGGCCGCACGTTGATGCGGATCGGGTAGATGCTCACGCCCAGGCCGCTGGTGATGTAGACCGGCTGCCGGCCGACGTCGACCCAGCCCCGCGTCTTGTCCTTCGGCCACCCGTGGGGCGCGACGACGGAGCCGTAGAACGGCACGCGCACCTGACCCCCATGCGTGTGGGCCGCGACCGTGAGGCCGGGAAGCGCCGGCAGGTCGAGCGCGCTGGCCGGGTCGTGCATCAGGACCAGGGCCTGCGCGCCGCGCGGCAGGCCGCGCACGGCGCGACGCGGGTCGCTGTGTCCGGACATGCGGTCGCCGATGCCCACCACCCACACCGCCGTACCCGGCAGCGGCACGGCCTCGTTGAGCAGCACCCGGATGCCGACGGCGCGCAGCGCGCGCGTGAAGCGCGGGCCGTCGGTCCACCAGTCGTGGTTGCCGAGCACCGCGTACACGCCATGCCGGGCGCGTAGCCGTCCGAGGATCGCGGCGATCTGCTCGGGCGTGGTGCCGTCCTCGCCGCGGCCATGGATGAAGTCGCCGGGCAGCAGCACGACGTCCGGCGCCGCGGCATTGATCGCGTCGACCACCGCCTGGGCGCGCGCCATCGTCATGACGTGGCGGAACTCGTGGGCGATGTGCCAGTCCGAGGCGACGGCGACCTTCAGTCCCGGAGGGCCTTGCCAATCGGGCACCGCGACCTGGACTTCCCGGGCGGCCACCCAGCGGGGTTCGATCAACAGGCCCCAGGCGGCCAGCAGCGCGGCGGCGAGAAGCAGGGACAGCAGCAAGGTCACGAACTGACGCAGCGCGGACAACAGCATCGAGGGGCTTGGGAGCGGCGGACGGTGGCGAGTATGCGGTGCAAACGACGGAAAGAATCGCAACGCGTCGCAACGCGTGGAACGTCCGCAGGCCCCGCGGCGGACGCCGGCGCGCCTGGGCGTGCCCGTGCGGAAGGTCACCCCTTTGGCGGCGCCGTCGCGCTGGCGTGCCGGCCGCTGGTGACTTTCGTCGCTTTACCCCCTCGGGGGGCGCTGCCTCTAATGCAGGCCCCACCGAGCACCGCGCGACATGACCGCTTCCCTCCGGCTTGAATCCCCCTTGCCCGACGGCACCTTCCGCGTGCACGAGTGCCACGCCACCGAGGCCTTGAGCGAGCTCGGCGAGATCCAGCTCCGCCTGCTCAGCGAGCGGCTGGACATCGCCGCCGGCGACCTGCTCGGCAAGCCGGTGGCCGTCGTCATCGCGCTGCGCGATGCGGCGCCACGCCGGCTGAGCGGGCATGTCGCGCGCTTCGCGCAGGGCGGCTTCGAGGGCCGCCACGCCGTCTACGAAATGACGCTCAGGCCCTGGCCGTGGCTGCTCACGCGCACCGCGGACTGCCGCATCTTCCAGGACATGAGCGTGCCCGACATCGTGGCCGCGGTGTTCCAGGACCATGCGGCGGCGCGCTTCGAGTTCAAGCTGATGCGGCCGTACCGCCCCTGGACCTATTGCGTGCAGTACCGCGAGACGGACTTCAACTTCGTCGCGCGGCTGCTGGAGCACGAAGGCATCTACTGGCACGTCGAGCACGACGAGCGCGGCCACAAGCTGGTGCTCTGCGACGCGGCCAGCGCGCACGACAGCGCGCCGGGGTGCGAGTCGCTGCCGTTCTACGGCAACGTGGAGCAGGCGCCGCCGCTGCTGGAGCACATCGGCCGCTGGACCAGCGAGCAGCGCATGCAGCCCGGCAAGGTCGTCCTCACCGACTACGACTTCGAGCGGCCCTCGACCTCGCTGCTGACCGAGCAGTCGCGGGCCCATGCGCACGACCTGGCCGACGGCGAGATCTTCGACTTCCCGGGCGGCTACCTGCAGTCCGCCGACGGCGCGCAGTACGCGGAAGACCGCCTGGACGAACTGCACAGCGCCTTCAGCCTGCTCGCGGGCAGCACCAATGCGCAGGGCGTGTGCGTCGGCCGGCTGCTGGCGATGACGCGGCATCCGCGCGATGACCAGAACGGCCAGTACCTGATCACGTCGACCCGCCTGATCGTCCGGCAGGCAGCGAGCGAATCGGGCAGTGGCGACACCGACCTGCGCTGCGAGTTCGCCGCGATCCCGGCGGCGCAGCAGTTCCGGCCGGCGCGCCGCACGCCCAAGCCGATCGTGCCGGGGCCGCAGACCGCCACCGTGACCGGGCCGGGCGGCGAGGAGATCCACACCGATGCCTATGGCCGGGTGAAGGTGCAGTTCCACTGGGACCGGCGCGGCCGCCGCGACGAGCGCAGCTCGTGCTGGATCCGCGTGTCGCAGCCCTGGGCCGGCAAGGGCTGGGGCGGCGTCTCCATCCCGCGCATCGGGCAGGAGGTCGTCGTCGACTTCCTCGAGGGCGACCCGGACCAGCCGCTCATCGTCGGCCGCCTCTACAACGCCGAGCAGATGCCGCCCTACAGCCTGCCCGAGGGCGCGGTGGTCAGCGGCATCAAGTCCAGGACGCACAAGGGCGCCGGCTACAACGAGCTGTCGATGAACGACACCGCCGGGCAGGAGCAGATGACCCTGCATGCGCAGTACGACATGTCCACAACGGTGCTGCACGACCAGACCAACACGGTCAACAACAACCGCACGACGACCGTGTCGGTCAACGACACCCTGACCGTCAATGCCGACCGCACGATGAGCGTGGTGGGCAAGCTGGCCGAGACGGTGAACGCCGGCCACGAGATGACGGTCACCGCAGGCGGCTACACCCAGACGATCACCGGCGTGACCGCGCGCACCGTGCATGGCGATGTCACCAACACCGTCAACGGCAAGCGCGAGAACACCGTCAACGGCCAGTTCGTCGAGACCGTCACCGCGGGCGAGGAAAAGACGGTGAGCGCGGGCAAGCGCCTGACCGTGACCGGCGGCTACACGCAGTCGGTCACCGGCGGCTACAGCCAGGCCGTCACCGGCCCGCTCGCGGTCCAGGCGAGCGGCCCGCTGACGCAGGGCGCCACCGAGACCATGGCCCTGCATGCGACCGGCGCGGGCAGCTACACCTCGGCCAGCGCGCTGACCCTGGGCGTGGGCTCGTCGACCGTCGTCATCGACGGCGGCAGCATCACGATCAGCGCCGGCGGCTCCGTCATCAAGGTCGACGCCAGTGGCGTGTCGGTCAACGGGACGGAAATCTCCCTGAACTGCTGAAGAAAGGATGGCCATGGCCATCAATCCGGTGCAGCGCCGGCTCGCCGAGTTGCTGCAGCACTGGCAGGCGTTCGTCGACCAGCCCGACAAGCGCCTGCTGCTGTGGCAGGTGCCGGACGGCGGCAGGCGCCTGCTCGACGCCTTCCTCGAGATGCAGCGGCATGCGCCCGCGGGCGACGCCACCGGCAGCGTCGGCGGCGACACCTTCGTCGTCTTCGATGCGCCGTTCGAGCAGTCCATCGCCTATTCGCGCGCGCTCAAGGAAGCGCTGGCCGGCCAGTACGCCGCGAGCCACGACGAGTTGCGCCAGGCCGGGCAGACGCCGGATTGGCGCTTCGAACCGGACGAGGTCCCCGACACCGCCGCGGCCTTCATGCGCGCGCTGGCCGCGCTGGCCGGGCATCACCCGGTGTTCGGGCAGCTCGTCGCCGTGCTCTCGCCCGCGAGCGTGACCGACGACGAGGCCTGGGCCGCCTGGGTGACCCGCGCGCTCGACGCCGGCGAGCCCGATGGCGTGCGCCTCCTGGTGCCCGATGCCGATGGCGCGCCGCGCCTGGAGCGGCTGGCGCGTGAGGATCGTCCCGAGGTGCTGGTGCAGCCGCTGGCGCTCGATGCCTGGGCGGTGGCGCAGGAGACCTTCGCGCAGGAGCCCGCGGTGGGGCCGGGCGGCGTGTTCCGCAGCCTGCTCACGGGACTGTTCGCGCTCGCGGAGAAGGGCTCCGCCGACCAGGTGCAGCTCAAGGCACGGGATGCGCTGGCCTTCGCGCGCCAGCAGGGTTGGCCCGACCAGGAGGTGGCGGTGCGGCTGCTCACCGCCGGCGTGATGCTCAAGGAGCGGCGCTGCGACGAGGCCGTCAACCATTACCGCCATGCGCGCTCTGCCGCCGAAGCCGCTCGCGAGGCGGGGCATCCGGCGGGCGGTCAGCTGGTGCTGCAGTCCTGGTTCGGCGAGGCCGCGGCGCTGATCGCGGCCGGCGAGCCGCGCGCGGCGGTGCCGTGCTACCAGGCCGCCGAGCAACTGGCCGCCGCGCTGCCCAATCCCTTGATGCGCCTGGAGGCGCTGCGCATGGGCAGCTTCTGCCTGGCGCGTGCCGGCGATGCTGACGCGGCGCTGGCCTTCGGGCGTCCGGCGCTGGCCGTCGGCGAGGGGCTGCGGCCCGCCTCGCGACCGATGACGACGCTGCCGCTGCATTGCTTCGAGCTGCTGCGGCTCGTCGATCCGGAGCGCGCCGGCCGCATCGAGGCGATCCGGCGCGACCTCGACCGCGAGCAGCTGAGCCGGCGAGGGCGTCTGGACCAGCAGGCCGCGGCGCTGGAGTCGTCCGCCGACGTGGCCGAGTTGCGCCGGGTCGAGCGCGAGCACCTCGACGAGGAGCAGGCGCTGCAGCATGCGGCGCAGGCGAGGGCGGACGGCGAGGCGGCTGGCGGCAGCGCCGCCTTCCTCGAGCTGTTCGAACAGGCACGAGGCCTGTTCGGTCCATCCTGGCCGATCGCGATGCCAGGCGCCATCGGCCCCGCCGCGGCGCCGTCGACCGCCCAAGGACCCGCCGCATGAATCTCTCCGCCAAGCACGGTGACCCGCAGCTGGGCATCGACATCCATCTGTGCACCACGCCGGCCGGCCCGGTGCCGCTGCCCACGCCGCATCTGTCGGTGGTGTTCGATCCCTTCGACTACCTGCCTTTCATCGGCGCGACCGTCAAGGTGATGGGCATGAAGCGCGCGACGGCCGGCACCTCGGCGATCGTGGTGCACATCCCGCCCGGCTTCCCGTTCGCGCCGATGATTCCGGACAAGGACGACGAGCTGTTCATGGGCAGCGCCACCGTGGTGGCCGACGGCGATCCGCTGTCCTACCTCGCGCTGCCGGTGCTGGGCTGCCAGATCGCGGGCATGCCCAGCCCGCCGCGGCCGAAGAAGAAAAAGCTCAAGCTGCCCAACCTGCTGCCCACCAGCTTCAACCTGGCGATCCCCAACACGGTGAAGGTGGGCGGCGCGCCGACGATCTCGATGGCCGGCATGATCGCGCGCGGCGCCTTCGCGGGCCTGGGCAAGCTGGCCAAGTCGCGGCTCGGCAAGGCGATGGGCGCGGGCTTCAAGAAGTTCCGGCAGAAGCTCTTCAAGAACATGGACCCCGGCTTCCTGAAGTGCAAGGTGCTGCGCGCGGAGCCGGTGAACATCCTGACCGGCGAGGTCAGTGTCGAGCAGGTGGACTTCAGCCTGCCCTGGCGTGTCCCGATGGACTGGGTGCGCAATTACGCCTCGGGGCGCGAGCGGGTGGGGGCGTGCGGCGTCGGCTGGGAGAGTCCGGCCGATGCGCGGCTGGAGATCGATGCGGCCGACGGCAGCGTGGTGTTCTTCCATCCGGATGCCGGGCCGGCACTCTTCCCCGCGCTGCCGGCCGCGCAGGGCGACGCGGCGGCGGTGCTGGAGCTGATGGATGGCGCGCGGCTCAGCGACCACGGTGACGAGTGGCGGGTGCGCACCAAGGGCGATCTGACCTATCACTTCCCGAAGTCGCTGACGGTCCCCGTGACCGGGCAGCTGCGGGAAGTGCCGCTGGGCCGCGTCAGCGACCTGTGCGGCAACTGGCTGCTCTACGAATGGGTGGAGGGCCGGCTGAGCGCGATCCGCGAATCGGGCGGACGACATCTGCTGGTCGAGTACGCCGGGCGCTTCATCCGGTCGCTCTCGCTGTACGTGGCCGAGGCCGAGTTCAGCCACACCTTCGTCAGCTACGAGCACGATGCGCAGGGCTGCCTGACGGCGGTCCGCGATGAACTGGACCACCCCTACCGATTCGCCTACGACGGCCGCCACATGGTGCGGCACACCAACCGGACGGGACTGTCCTTCCATTACGAGTACGACAAGCGCGGCGAAGGCGGCGAGGAGTGGCAGGTCGTGCGCGCGTGGGGCGACGGCGGGCTGTACGACTACCAATTCGCTTACTGGCCCGCGATCCGCGAGGTGCGGATCACCGATTCGCTGGGGCATGTGTCCACGGTCCAGTGCGACGAGCACGGCCTGCCGATCCTGGAGATCGACCCGCTGGGCGGTCGCACGATCTTCGAGTACGACGAGGTCGGACGCACGACGGCGGTGGTGGACGCGGCGAATCACCGGACCGAATACGCCTATGACGAGCGCGGCAACCTGCTGAAGCTCACGCGGCCGGACGGCAGCGCGATGTCGATCGAGGTCGACGCGCGCGACAAGCCGGTGGCGATCACCGATCCCAACGGCGCGAGCTGGCGTCAGCGATGGGATGAGCGCGGGCTGCTGGCCGAGCAGACGAGCCCGCTCGGCGCGGTGACCGTCTACGAATACAGCGGAGACGGACTGCTGCTGAGCGTGACGGACGCGCTCAAGGCCACGACGCGGTTGGGCTACAACACCGATGGCTATCTGACCAGCGTGACGAACGCGCTGGGACATGTGACGCGGTTTGAGCGAGACCTGCTGGGGAATGCGCTTGGCCGGCTGGATGCCTTGGGCCGTGGAACTCGCTACACCTACGACCGGAAGAGTCGGCTCATCGAGGCCGTCATGCCGGCCGGCGGTCGTGTCCGTTGCGTCTATGACGCTCAGGACAACTTGACGCATTACGAAGACGAGCGCGGCGTCCGGACGCGCTTCGAGTATTTCGGGCAAGGGCTCGTGGCCAAGCGCCACCAGAGCGATGGGCATGTGGTGGAGTACCACTACGACACCGAAGAGCAGATCGTCGGTGTGAGCAACCAGCGCGGCGAGATGTATGAGCTCAGGCGCGATGCGCTCGGGCGCGTGGTCGAGGAGGTCGACTACTGGGGCCAAGCGACGCGATACGTCTTCGACCTCACGGGGCATCTGAAGCAGAGCATCGACCCGCTGGGTCGGGCCATCGACTACACGACCGATCAACTCGGACGCATCCGGCGCAAGCGCTTCGAGCATCCCTTCGATGCGGGACGGCAATTCGAGGAGACCTTCGACTTCGACGCGAACGGCAATCTCATCGGCTGCGCGAACGAGCACGTGAAGGTGGAGCGGACGCTCGACGTCGAAGGCCGCTTGCTGGAGGAAAAGCAGGGCGACCTTGTCATCAGGAACTCGTTCGACGCGCTGGGTCGGCGCCTCCGTCGTCAGACCAGCACCGGCAACACCATTGCCTACGAGTACGACGCGCTCGGACAACCGACCTCGATCCGCATCAACGACGAACCGCCGATCACGATCGAGCGCGACGAAACCGGGCAGGTGGTGAAGGAGACATTGGCACCAGGTCTCGAGCGGCAGTACCACTACGACGCGGAAGGCCGGCTGACGGGGCAGGGCGTGCGGCGGGAGGCCGATTGGTTGTTCAGCACGCAGTACGCCTATGACTCCGCAGGCAACCTCACCCACCGCAAGGACAGCCAACATGGGCTCGATCAGTTCCGCTATGACCCGCTGGGGCAGGTCGTCGAGCACATTGATCCGCAGGGGAAGCTCCAGAAGTTCTTCCATGATCCGGCGGGGGACCGCCTGAGCACTGGTGTGAAGCAAGGCGATGGTCTGTGGCGACGCGAAGGCTGGTGCGAGGGAGTGCATTACGGCTTCGATGCCGCGGGGAACCTGGCGGAACGGCGCAACGAACGCCCACTCGATGACACCGGCGAGTCGACGACGCTTTCGCTGGAATGGGATGCGAATCAGCGGCTGGTTCGGAGCCGCGTGAGGCTCGTCACCAATGAATGCCAGACGGTCAGGGAAACCCTGTACGGCTATGACCCCCTGGGGCGGCGCATTTTCAAGCGAACTGGAGACAGTTCCACGCGATTTGGGTGGGATCGCGATGCGCTGGTGCTTGAGAATACCGACAATCCATCACAGGACTTGGCGCAGCGCGAGTATCTCTACTATCCCCGCACATTTGTACCGCTGGCTCTGATAGACAGTCGAAACAGCTACCGCTATAACACCGACCCCAACGGTTTTCCGACTCGGCTCATCGCCGACGACGGGGAGGTCGTATGGTCGGCGCAATATGATGTGTGGGGGCGAGTCCATGTCGCTATTGACAAAGTTGCGAATCCCATCCGCTTGCAAGGGCAGCAAGAGGACGAAGAGACAGGCCTCCACTACAACCGTTACCGCTATTTCGATCCCTTGGCTGGTATTTTCATCAGTCAAGACCCGATCGGTCTTACAGGGGGGCTCGGTTGCTATCAGTATGGGCCGAATGTTTTCACTTGGGTCGACCCGCTGGGGCTCGACCGGCACGAACTGGAAGCCTGGATAGAAAGAAATGGCGAAGAGGTGCCGGGTACTCGTGCGACCGTGCAAAGCGGAGGGCTCACCAAGGAAGAAGCGGGACGCTATGGCTTGAATTCACACACTGAACCAAAGTATCTTCGTGAAGTCAGTGGTGATCTTCAACGAGGTGATGTGGTGCATATGAAGGGGATTCTCGATCCGTGCAGTCCGGGTTGTCGTCCGCTGTTGCGCGATGTTGTGCATCAGGAAGGGGTGTCCGTGCGCTACGTCGCGTCCGATACTGGCCGAACGTGGGTGTTTCGTCCAGCCGTGGTGGGCGAATTCCCCCGGGCTTCAGCAGACGTTGTTCTAGAGGTGATAGAGGGCGATGGAAAGACCGTCCGGCGATACTATCAGTCCGCCACCGGGGTCTGGAAATCCAAACGCGTCAAAGGCGGGGGATGTGGATGATTTTGTATTGGAGTGAGAGATGATTGTCGAACCTCTTCAGCTGACGGTGTCGGCCGCGTTTGCGGGCCTGAATGCCGGCTCGGCTATTTCTGCGGATCAGATTGATGCGGCGGAGAAACGCCTCGGCTTGGCGTTGCCGGAGGCTTTGAAAGACTACTACTTGGTCGCAGGCGGCTACCCAGAAATGATGGAGAAGGATTTCCATCTGTTTTCGCCGGAAAAATTGCGCATCGAAGGCGACTACCTGGTGTTTTGCGAGGAGTCGCAGGGTGGCGCAGTGTGGGGTATCCACCGCAATAACCTTTTGACCTTGCCCAATCCCAGAGTCGAAGGGAGGGCCGGCAACGCCCAGAAGTGGTTCAGTGAGTCGTCCAAGCTGTCAGCCTTTTTGCTTGGGATAGGGGCATGGCAGGCCTTGTTGTCTCAGGAAGAAACGGCTCGGTGCGAACTGCCGGAGAAGCAACTGAAGAAGATTGAAGCGCAATTTGATTACATTGGTGAGCGTAGCTTGCGCTTGGGCGGGCATCGCGTGGGCTTGATATATCGGGACGCTGCGGCGCCGCTGATTGCTGCATATCTGTTCAATTCAGAGATGCTGTATGTAGGTACGCCAGAAGAAGGTCTGATTGAGCGTATTGAGGAGCTTTCCGGACTGGACTTTGAATGGCTGTAGTGGCGTTTCGGGAACGCTGAGCCATGATTCAGATTCGCGATGACTTCGTGCGTGCCGTGCAGTCGGTAATGGAGCGGCTCAAGACCGACCCGAGTGGTGCGATTGACAATGAAGGCATTCGCACTGCATTGCTGCGGCAGGCGTCAAGCACACCCGACAACATTGCATGCTCGGAACATGTCGAGTATTCGGTCTCTCCAGAAAAGAGACTGGAACTCAAGCGGACCTTCGGATTGAAGATCGTAGGGAAAGACGCACTCCTCTCCGACATTGCCTACGACCTGGAGTGCGAGGAGGTCGTGGACCTTCTGGCGGCACGTCGCCCCGAACTTTCGCGTGAGGAGATCGAAGCAGCGTTGCGCGTGAGCACACTACTGCTCTCGGGGCTCGAGATCCAGATGGTGAGTCAGGACCCCGTTCCGATTGCGGGAGAAGGCCAGACGACGATGCTGGGTGACGCCGGCAAATTTGCCATGGAGATCAGCCCGCTTGATCCGAGTCATCGATCGATGCGCGTCGTGAACACTTATGTCGGCGGGCGGAACATCAGCGAAACCGACAACACGGTCTACCTGCCGCAGTTCGTGACCTCGCTGCGCAGAGCGGCCGAGGCGCTGAAACGCAAGATGGATTACGCGAGTTTCGAGCCGCTGTTCCTCCATCATCACTGGATGAGGCCTATCGACAGCTCGTGGCGGACCAAAGCGAGGTGTTCAGCGCATGTCGTGTCCTGGACTTCGGCGCGACTACCGACGGCTGGCTCAGCTTTCTGATTCCGTATCGGGGCCGGCTTCATCTGGTCACGCGGTCAATCGATCCGGACGAGACGGATGCATTGCCGCTGGTCAAGGTGGAGGTGACCGCCTACGACGTCGTTCGCGTGCTGGAGTTGACGATTGAGATGCTGGAGAGCGCTTGATCCAGGTCGCGCCGATGGCAAATGCGCAAGATGTCTTCCAGTCGGACATCGCGGCTGCTAGAACTGGCTGGCGGTGCGCGAGGCAGGCGCGACCAGCGCCTCGGTCATGTAGGCCACGAGGTCGTCCGCTCTGACGGGACTCGCAAAAGCGGCATCGAAGTCGGTCAGCAGCATCACCTGCGCTGCTGCCTGCGTTCGAACCAGGCAGACGAACTTCGTCGTGTGGTCGCAGGCTTCGGTGCCCAGCAGAACGCCGCGGAGGCTTCTCAAGCGCGACACGCCGAACTGGTCATCCACCATGACGACCTTCGGTTCGAGCACCGATGCGATCGGCACTGCGCTCTCGAGCGTTGGAGCGGTGGCCACCTCACAGCCGTGGCGCTGCAGGTGAAGCGAAAGACGAGTCGCGGCGTCGACGTTGGCGTCGACGATAAGAATGCGGTGGCCCACAAGGGTCATGATCAGCCTTGACGCTGACAGCCCTTTACCGATAAGCAAAGCCAGAAGCAGCGGGGGGCAGTGTGCTTGTCCGCGAATGCCCGCATCAGTCGCACATCCAGGAATGCGGCGTAGTGGCTTTGCCTACGCGCTGCTCTGACGCACCGGTATCCACTCGGCCAAGCTCAACGGCCTTGATCTCTACGCCTAACTGCGCGATGTGCTCGAGCGGTTGCCAACGCAGCCGTCCAGTCAGATCGAACAGCTTCTGCATCATCGTTGGCAAAGGGCATAACCGGCTATCCTCCCTGGCCAAAGGGGCAAGAAGGGCATGGCAACACCGGAGCTGATCGCGTCTTGGGGGCGCACTGAAGAATTCCTACTGCAGGCGCGGGCGGCTCTGTCCCCCGATGTAACGACGCGATTTGCTACCCAGATCGAAATCTTCACTGAGTTCATATCGCACAACGAGTTGGGCCTCGCGTTCGATGTCCTCCTGGATTTGGTCGATGAATCGGAGTGCGCCACCGTCGAGGTGCTTCAGCCCCTGCTCATGGCCGCGGAGAACATGAACCTCACGGACACGCGAGATGCTCTCGCGATGCAACTCGCAACGCTCGCTGACTGAGTTGTCTGCATCAAGGCGAGTTGCCGGCTGCTTACCCCTCGGCCAAGCTCAATGGGATACCTGCACGACGTGCTTGAACGGCTGCCAACGCAGCCGGGTCAACGAGCTGCTACCGCATTGATGGATGCCAGCGGCGGACGCTCGATGATTGCCTCCAGCCCCTGCCTCAAACCCGGAATCACTTCGCCGCGAGCAGGTGGACGTATTCATTGGCGACCTGCAGCTCGTACAAGCGTCAGCCTCCGTCTTCAGCGAACTGCAACTGGGACGCCGGGTCTTCCGTGAACGTTACGCGAATGAGATCGCCAGAACCCACCGAGCACGGAAGGCGCTAGGCCATTCCCAGCGAGCACGTTCACCGCACCGTTGAACTGGCCTGCCCAGAGGGACTCGAACCCCCGACCTGCCGCTTAGAAGGCGGCTGCTCTATCCAGTTGAGCTATGGGCAGACGGAAATCGGTAGACCGATCGATGCCTTTGTCCAGAACGGACTTCGGGCCCCGGGAGGGCGTTCCCACGCCTCCGAAGGGCCCGAATTGTGCCATGCGAACCGCCGTTAACGACGGCCGGGGAACGGTTCGAAGTCGATCCATGGTCGATCGACTGTCGACAAGCTGAAGATCAGATCAGCACGTTCACGATCGCGTTGCCGATGCCCATCAGCGCCGCGCCCGAGATCAGCCCCGCGCAGATCGGCTCGCAGCCGTCCACCCAGCGCTTCCAGCCCGACGTGCCCGGCGTCTTGTGGACCTTGGCCATCACGAAGAAGATCATCGCGCCGACCCACATCGCGAAGGTCGACTCCGGCGGCAGCACCACGCCCAGGCCGATCGCCACCGACGACAGCGGGAACTTGCCCTTCGTCGCCATCTTGATCAGCTCGATCACCACCGCGCACACCGCCGCGATCGCCATCGTGATCAGCGCCGACGCCGGCAGGCTGTGCAGCCCGTTGGCGATGATCTCCGCCACGCCGCGCCATTGCACCGCCGCCGGCATCGAGAACTGCTCGGAAATGATGGTCGACGTCGAACGCAGGCCCTCGGCGTTCTTCGGCACGAACAGCAGGAAGAACAGCGGCACGCAGAACAGCACCCCCGCCACCACGCCGATCACGTGACCGATCGCCTGGTGACGCGGCTTGCCGCCCAGCATGTAGCCCGGCTTGATGTCGCTCAGCAGGTTCGCCGCGTTCGACGAGATCTCCGAGGTCATGCCCGCCGGGATCAGGTTGGACGCCGGATTGGTCCGGTCGATCGCGCCCATCGTGAACTGCGTGATCTTGGACAGCGCGCCCGTCGGCGTCCACGAGGTCAGCGCCATCGAGTTCGTGCAGATCACCGTCAGCACCAGGATCAGCGGCAGCGAGATCAGCGCCATGCCCACCGGCACGCCGAAGAACAGGTGCGCGATGTAGGCCGTCAGCACGCCCATCACCGGCACGCCGACGAAGGAGATCCACAGCGGCACCTCGATGTCCTTGAGCAGGTCGCTGCCGCCGCCCGCCTGGCCCGGCTTGCGACGGAAGGACTTGAACACCGCCACGAACAGGTCGGGCTTGGCCAGCAGCGTCGTCAGCGAGCCCGCGACCATCATCGCCACGCCCCACCACATCGACCACTGGTTGACGATCTCCGCCCGCGAGATCGGGATCGGCGCGCCATTGGGCGCCACGCGCTGCACGATGTCGCCGGCCTGGATCATGATCGGCGCCAGCACCACGAAGTTCACGAACGCGCCCAGCAGGCAGCTCGTCGCCACCGCGATGCCCATCAGCCCGCCCACGCCCAGCATGGCTGCGTCCAGCGTCAGGCGCAGGCCCAGCGCGCGGATGTCGGTGCCCAGGATCTTCGGGATCCAGATCTCGGCCTTGGCCGCCATGCCGTAGTAGTACTGGTCCAGCCGCTCATGGAAGGTCCAGGGCTCGGTCATGCCGGCCCACTTGTCCATGCGCAGGAGCTTGAACTGCAGCAGCTTCATCCAGCCGTCGCTGATCAGCGCCTGGTAGATCGCGGCGCCCGCCGCCACCTTGGCCAGCAGCTTGGCCTTGTACATGCCTTCGCCGCCCTCGCCGGTGTAGAGCGAGTCCAGCACCACGCCGCAGGCGCGACCCTCGGGGAAGGGGAGCTGGTCCTCGTTGATGAAGCGCCGCTTCATCGGGAACGCCACCAGCACGCCCAGCACCGCGATGACGATCATCCAGATCATCATCTGCCACCACGGCACGATGTGGTCGACGAACAGCATGTACGCCGCCAGCGACGAGAACAGCGGCGAGACCACGTAGCCCGCGGCCGTGGCGATCGACTGGGTGCAGTTGTTCTCCAGGATCGTGTAGTCCTTGGCCCAGCCCAGCGACGCGAAGATGCGGAACATCGCGAAGGCCAGGATCACCGAGGTCAGCCCCACGCCGACGCTGATACCGGTCTTGCCGCCGATGTACAGCGAGGTCGCGGCCAGGATGCCGCCCAGCATGAAGCCGGTGAAGCCCGAACGCAGCGAGAGCTGCGCCATGTCGCCGCGAAAGACGTTCTTGAACCACCACTCGTCCTTCTGCGCGCGCGACCAGGTCTGCACCTGCTCGTCGGTCAAATGCTGTAGCGCCATGCTGTGCTCGATCCTCTTCCGGGGTTGCCCGTTGCCGCGCCCGGCTCCAGGCTCGTGACCAGGAAGGACGCTCTTTTGAAACAAAAAAACAGCGCGCATTGTCCCTGCCTGACATCGCGCTGACACGAGCCCTCGCATGGGGTTTCCCCTGATCGCCACCCGCCTATCGCCCTGACGGGTGGGGTGTCGCGCCGAGGCTGCGAACCCCGTGTCCGTCGGCGCGCACGACGCCCGCGCCACGCCGAGTTCTTCACGCCCGGACCGCGCGCCGATCGGACGAGCCCCCGCATTCCGGTGCTGTCGCCGCACGAAAGTGCGTTCAGCGCCTAGCATCCCCACTTCCTCCTTGCTGCATCTGGAGCCGCTGTTGACGCTGATGTGGGTTCTGCTGGGCGTCCTGCTGGGCGTGGCCCTGACCTTGTTCCTGCTGATGGCGGTCCAGGGAAAGTTCGGCCGCGCGTCCGGTGCCCGGCGTCGGGACCGGCTCACCGGGCTGCTGCCGGCGCGCCGCTTCGAGGACGAGTTCGCCGCGCTGCTGGACGCGCTGCAGCGCCGCGGTGGCGAGGGCAGTCTGCTCTACATCGGCTTGGACGGCTTCCGGTTGATCAACGAAGAGCACGGCAAGGACCACGGCGACCACCTGCTGGTGCGCACCGCCGAGCGGCTGCGGCAGCTCGCCGGAAAGCGGTCCCTCGTCGGGCGGCTCGCGGGGGATGAATTCGCGCTGTGGAGCGAGGTCCCGGCGTCGCAGACCGACACCCTGGTGCGGCAGGTGCTGGAGGCGCTGGGCGAGCCGGTCCTGGTCGGCGCGACACCGCTGACGGTGAGCCTGTCGGTGGGCGTGGCGATGTCGCCCGAGCATGGCCACTCGATCCGGCTGATCCGCCGCGCGCAGACGGCGATGCGCTCGGTCAAGCGCCTGGGCGGCAACGGCCACGCCTTCTTCGACGCGGTCCAGGAGGAGGAGCTGCGCGAGGAGCTCACGATGGCGCGCGAGCTGCGGGAGTCGATCAAGAACCGGGAGCTGGAGCTGGTCTACCAGCCGAAGATGGATGCGCGCACGCTGCAGGTGACCGGCGTGGAAGCGCTGCTGCGCTGGCGGCATTCGACGCTCGGCATGGTCAGCCCGTCGCGTTTCATCCCGATCGCGGAGCGCTACGGCCTGATCGATCCGATCGGCGACTGGGTGGCCGACACCGCGCTGACGCAGGCGGCGCGCTGGCGCGAGATGGGCCTGCGCATGCGTGTCGCGATCAACGTGTCGGGCTACCAGATGCGCTCGGACGAATTCATCGGGCGCCTCGAGAAAGGCTTGCGGCGCCATCGCCTGCGGCCCGAGCGCTTCACCTGCGAGATCACCGAATCGGTCGCGATGGAGCACGCCACGGTCACCGGCCGCGCGTTCAAGCGCCTGGGCGCGCTGGGCGTCCATGTGTCGATCGACGACTTCGGCACCGGCTACTCGAGCCTGGCCGCGCTGCGCCAGCTGCCGGCGCAGGAGCTGAAGATCGATCGGGCCTTCGTGGCCGATGTCGCCACCAGCGTCCAGGCGCAGGCCATCGTGCGCGCGGTCATCGAGATGGCCCGCGTGCTGCACCTGAAGGTCGTGGCCGAGGGCGTGGAGACGGCGGCGCAGCGCGACCAGCTCGTGGCCATGGGCTGCGACGAGCTGCAGGGCTACCTGTTCGCGAAGCCGATGACGGCGCTCGCGATCGAGGTGCTGGCGGCCGAGCCGGACAAGTCGACGGAGGGGCGCGCGGAGGGCTTCCGGCCGTCGATCTTCGTGGAGACCGCGGCGGTGCCGCTGGATGCGAGGCGCTGATTCAGAGCGCCAGAGCGCCAGAGCGCGGCCGCGCGTCGCCACTCTGAAAAAACAAAGAGCCGCGAGGATTGCTCCTTGCGGCTCTTCTGAAGAAATGGTCGGGGCGGCGGGATTCGAACTCGCGACCCTCTGCTCCCAAAGCAGATGCGCTACCAGACTGCGCTACGCCCCGACGAAGCCGCAGATTGTAGCCTGGAAATTCGCCTGCCCGGGAACTCGCGACCCGCTGCTCCCAAAGCAGGAGGTCGCGGGCCTCAGCGCGACAGCTTCTGGGCGATCTCCCAGCCCAGCTCCGCCATCGGTCTGGCGCCTGCCGCGGCCTCGCGGGCCTGCGCGCTCGAGGCGGTGCCGTCCTCCACCCGCTTGGCGATGCCCTGCAGGATGGCGCAGATGCGGAACAGGTTGTAGGCCAGGTAGAAGTTCCAGTCCTTCATCACCAGCTGCGGATCGGCACGGCCGGTGCGCTCGCAATAGCGGCGCACGTAGTCCAGTTCGCCCGGGATGCCCAGCGGCGCCAGGTCCACGCCGCCCAGCCCGCGCGCGGCGCCGGTCTTGCGGATGTGCCAGGACATGCAGTGGTAGCTGAAGTCCGCCAGCGGGTGGCCCAGCGTCGACAGCTCCCAGTCCAGCACCGCCAGCACGCGGGGCTCGGTCGGATGGAAGACGAGGTTGTCCAGCCGGTAGTCGCCATGCACGATCGAGACCTCGCGCTCGTCGCGCGCCGAGTCGGGGATGTGCGCGGGCAGCCAGTCGATCAGGCGGTCCATCGCCTCGTTCGGGCCGGTGATCGTGGCCTGGTACTGCTTGCTCCAGCGGCCGATCTGGCGCTCGAAGTAGTTGCCCGGCTTGCCGTAGCCCTCCAGGCCCAGCGCGCGGAAGTCGACGCGATGCAGCGCCGCGATGACCCGGTTCATCTCCTCGTAGATCGCGGCGCGTTCCGCGTTCGACGCACCGGGCAGCGTCTGGTCCCACAGCACCCGGCCCTGCACGAAGGCCATGACGTAGAAGGCGCGGCCGATGACGGACTCGTCCTCGCACAGCGCCAGCATTTGCGGCACCGGCACGTCGGTGCCGGCCAGTGCCCGCATCACGGTGAATTCGCGCTCGATCGCGTGCGCGGAGGGCAGCAGCTTCGCCACCGGCGCGGGCTTGGCCCGCATCACGTAGCTGCCGCCGGGCGTGATCAACTGGTAGGTGGGGTTGGACTGGCCGCCCTTGAACTGCTCGATCGTCAGCGGGCCGGTGAAGCCGGGAATCTCGCGCGCCAGCCAGGCGGCGAGCGCCTGGGCGTCGATCGGATGCGTCGGGGCGCGGGTGCCGGTGAATGCGTCGTCCACAAGGTCTCCTGGAGTTGTCGTGAGATGCGAAACACACGCTCCGGGGACCGGGGGATCGGTCGCCGGGCGCTCAGCGGTTGGCGATGGCCAACAGCTTCTCCTTGCTCAATACCACCAGCCGCGTCGGCTCGACGCGCACCGCGCCTTCGCGCTCGAAGCCCTTGAGCTCCTGGTTCACGCGCTGGCGCGACGCGCCCAGCAACTGCGCGAGGTCTTCCTGCGCCAGCTGCAGGCCGATGCGGACCTCCTCGCCCTGCGACACGCCGTAGCTGCGCGCCAGCAGCAGGATCTGCTTGGCCAGCCGCGAGGCCAGGGGTCGGGTGTTGAGGTCCTCGACCTGGTCGAACATCAGCCGCAGCCGCCGGCAGTTCAGGCGCAGCAGCGCCTCGTACAGCTCGGTGTGGCGTTGCAGCAGGTCCTTGAAGTCGGGCTTGCGGATCACCAGCAGCGTGGTCTCGCCATGGGCGCTGGCGTCGTGCGTGCGGGGCAGGCCGTCGAAGAGGGCGATGTCGCCGAACCAGATGCCGGGCTCGACATAGGTCAGCGTCACCTGCTTGCCTGACAGCGACACCGAACTGACGCGCACCGCGCCCTTGGCCACGCCGATCCATTCCTCGGCCGGTTCGCCGCGCACCGACATCAGCGCGCCGTCGGCGAGGCGACGCACGGTGGCGCGCGCCAGAATGTCGCTGCGCAACGGCAGTGACAGCTTGGAGAACCACGGCCCCGACTCGATGTTGTTGCGTTCGGAAATTGTAAGAACCGAGCTGTTCATGCTTTGTCGCTGGCGTGACAGGCCAGCCGTCTCCTGAAAGATGCGGACGGGCCGCGTGTGTCGCGACCTCATCCGGCCTATTGTGAGGGACCCGCGGCGCGCCCCATGGCGCCGCGCCGATGCGCGCATGATGCGCGGGCGATGCGCGTCGCGGGCGAAGGAGGGGCGCTTTTCCGGGTTTGTCCCGGGGAGCGCCGTGCTAGAGTGAAACGCACTCCAACAGCAATGACAGCGGGCATGGATCGAGATCATCACGACCCGCGCGGCGTGTTGCCGTCGCATAGCGTTCTCGTGCTGGCCATCCTCGTGATGTCGGCGCCCGCGTGGAGTCTCGGCGTGGGCCGACCGCAGGCGGCCTCGTCGCTGGGGCAGCCCTTGAACCTGCTGTTCCCCGTCCAGCTCAATCCCGGTGAGAGCCTCACGCCCGACTGCGTGCGCGCCGAGGTCAGCGCGGGCGAGAACCCGTTGTCCGCCTCGGGCCTGCACTGGCAGATCGAGGGCGACCCCGGACGTCCCACCGGCGTGCGGCTGCGCAGCGTTCAGCGCATTGACGAGCCCATCGTCTCGGTGCAGCTGAGCGTGGGCTGCAGCGCGCGGCTCACGCGCCAGTACACCGCCTTCATCGATCCGCCCGGCCTGAATGCCGAACCGATGGCCGACACCGGCGCGACGACCGTGCCGCTGGTGTCGCCGGCGCTGCAGGCGCAGCGGGAAGGGCAGCCCGCCCGCGTGACCGAGGCGCCCCGTGTCTCGGTGCCGGTCAGTGCGGGCGAACCGGCATTGGCCGCGGCCGCGACGCCCAGGCCCTCCGCGGCCGAGCGCCCGCGCCGCGCCGCGCGTCGCGTCGCGCAGGCAAGTCCTGGCCCCGAGCGCGACGGTCGCGCCGCGGCGCCGGCCGCCGTTCGCCGCGAGGATCGCGCGACACGGCCGTCCACGCCCCGATTGAGCCTCGAACCCGCCGAGGCCTTGCAGTCGCCCGCGCCCGCGCTGCTGGCGGCCGAGGCCGCCGCCAGCGCGGCCAGCGCCGCCGAGGAGGCCCGTCAGCAGGTGCTGGCGATGCAGAAGCAGATCGCCGACCTGCAGGCGGAGCAGAAGCGCACGCTCGCCGCGATGAACACGCTGCGCCAGGACCTGCAGGCCGCGCGCGAGCGGGCCGCCGAGACGGGTGGATCGTCCTCGACCTGGGTGCTGGGGCTGAGCCTGCTGAGCCTGGCACTGGCCGCGAGCAGCCTGCTGCTGTGGCGCAGCAACCGCATGCAGCGGCGCGAGGCGGAACAGCACTGGCTGACCGATTCGCGTCAGGACGCCGAGGCGGAGATGCGAGGCGTCGCGACGGTGCCGCCGCCGATGCCCACGGGGCCGTCGCCTTTCACGCCGACCGATCCGCACAGTTCGCCGGCCCCGTTGATGTCGCACCTGTCGACCGACGGGCCGCCCGCCTCGTCGGCGCCAACGACGATCCCGATGCCGCTCACCGCCGTCGAGGAACCGACCCGGCCCGGCCCGCTGACGCCGCCACCGGCGCGCGCCTCGACGCGGGCGCCGACCACCGCCGCCGACGACGCGCTGGAGGCGCTGGCCGCGCTCGAGGCCATGGAGGCGGTCGAGCCGCTGAGCCTGCAGTTCGATCGCGACGACACGCGGCCGGCGCCGTTCACCTCCGACCTGGGCGGCGTCGGCAACCTGGTGACCGTCGAGGAATTGATCGACCTGGAGCAGCAGGTCGATTTCTTCATGGTCCTGGGCCAGGATGACGCGGCCATCGAGCTGCTGTCCTCGCGCCTGAACCAGCGCGACGCGGCCAGCGGCCTGCCCTTCCTCAAGCTGATGGAGCTCTACCAGCGCCGCGGCGACCGCGAGGCCTTCGATCGCGTCGGTGCGCGTTTCGCGGAGCAGTTCCATGCCCGCGCGCCGTCGTGGAGCGACGACCTGAACGAGGGCGAGGGGCTGGAGGCCCATGACGAACTGATCGATCGGCTCGAGGCCGCCTGGGCCGACGCCGAGGGCAGCATGAGCCTGCTGCAGGACCTGCTGTCCAAGCATCAGGAGTACAGCGGCGACCTGGGCCTGCCGGCCTACCGCGACCTGCTGCTGCTGTACGCCGTGGCCCGGGACCGCGCGGAGCACGAGGTCGACGGGCAGTCAATCGATGTCGTGCTGCCGCTGGATGCGACGGCGCACGCGGACCAGATGGCGACCATGGTCTGGCAGTCGCCACCGCCGCCGCCGGGCGTGCCGGCCCCGCGGTCGGTGCTCACGCAGTCGGTCGACCTGGACCTGTCTCTGGTGGACGACGAGCCGCCGAGAGACGCCAAGGGCCGCTGACGCGCGTTGCGGGCCGCCAGCGGCCGGCCCGGCCTCAGATCCGCTTCAGGCGGTCGAGCGCGAGGTCCAGCGTCTCGTCCTTCTTCGCGAAGCAGAAGCGGATGACCTTCGCGTCGCTGCCGCCGCCGTAGAAGGCCGACAGCGGAATCGCCGCGACGCCGATCTCGCGGGTCAGCCACTGGCACATCGCCATGTCGTCGAGCGCGGCCAGCTCGGGCCGCAGGCCGCCGTAGTCCACGCACTGGAAATAGCTGCCCGGGCAGGGGCGCAGGGCGAAGCCCGAGTCCGCCAGTCCGGCGCGGAAGCGGTCGCGCTTGCGCTGGTAGAAGTCGCTCAGGCCGAGGTAGGGCGCCGGATCGCGCATGTAGGCGGCGATGCCGTGCTGCATCGCCGAATTGACGGTGAACACGTTGTACTGGTGCACCTTGCGGAACTCCGCCGTGAGCGCTGCCGGCGCCGCCACGTAACCGACCTTCCAGCCGGTCACGTGGTAGGTCTTGCCGAAGCTGGAGACGACGAGGCTGCGCGCCGCCAGCTCCGGCAGGCGCGACACGCTCTGGTGCGTGTGGCCGTCGTAAACCATGTGCTCGTAGACCTCGTCGCTGATCACCAGCACCTCGGTGCCGTCGAGCAACTCGGCCAGCTGCCGCAGTTCGTCCGCGCTCCAGACTGCGCCGCTGGGGTTGTGCGGGCTGTTGATCATGATCGCCCGCGTGCGCGGCGTGAGCGCGGCGCGCAGCCGGTCGAAGTCGGGGCGGAAGGTCTGCGGGTCCAGCGGCACCGCCACCCGCACGCCGCCCGCCAGCGCGATGTTGGGCGCATAGCTGTCGTAGGCGGGCTCCAGCACGATCACCTCGTCGCCGGGATGCACCACCGCCAGCAGCGCCGTCAGGATCGCCTGCGTCGCGCCGGCGGTGACGGTGATCTCGCTGTCCGGGTCATACGCATGGCCGTAGAGCGTCTGGATCTTGGCGGCGATCGCCTGGCGCAGCGCCGGCACGCCGGGCATCGGCGGGTACTGGTTGTGGCCGGCGCGCATCGCGGCGTCGACGGCGTCCAGCAAGGCCGGATCGCCGTCGAAGTCGGGGAAGCCCTGGCCCAGGTTGACGGCCTGGTGCTGCTGCGCCAGCGCCGACATGACGCTGAAGACCGTCACCCCCAGTTGGGGCAGGCGGCTCGCGGGAACGGGGGTGTGAACACGCATGGTGGGATCGATGAAGGGGCGGGTCGGAAGCGGGGGAGGCGCTGGACGTGGCCGTGATCGGATCGGGAAGGCGTCGGGTGGGCGCTTGTTGCGCGTCAGAGGTCGTAGTCGCTGGCCTCGCCGCTCATCGCGCGCTGCAGCAGCGTGCGGTTGAGCCGGTCGGACAGCAGCTCGGCGAAGCTGTAGACGTAGTTGCGCAGGTAGGCGCCGCGCTTGAAGGCGATGCGCGCGACGTTCTGGCCCAGCAGGTGGCCCAGCGGCCGCGACACCAGCTCGCCGCCGGGCGGGTCCTCGCGCACCGCCATCTCGGCGACGATGCCGATGCCCAGTCCCAGCCGGACGTAGGTCTTGATGACGTCCGAGTCGATTGCCTCGAGCACGATGTTGGGCGTCAGATGCCGCTGCGCGAAGGCCCGGTCGATGCGGGTGCGGCCGGTGAAGCTGGGGTGGTAGGACACCAACGGCTGCTGGGCGAGCTGCTCCAGGTCGATGCGCTCGACCTGCGCGAGCGGATGCTCCGCGCGCATCACCAGCACGTGCTGCCATTCGTAGGCGGGCAGGGTGACGAGCTCCTCGAACTGCGACAGCGACTCGGTGGCCAGGCCGACGTCGGCGGTCTCGTCGATCAGCATCCGGGCGACCTGGTCCGGGCTGCCCTGGTGCAGGCCGATGTTGACCTGCGGGAACTGCCGGCGCAGCTGGGTGACGGGCCCCGGCAGCACATAGCGGGCCTGGGTGTGGGTGGTGGCGATCGAGAGCGTGCCGACGTCCTGCTTGGAGTACTCCTCGCCGATGCGCTTGAGGTTGCCGACCTCGCGCATGATGATCTCGATCGACTTCAGCACCTGGCGCCCCGGCTCGGTGATGCTGCGCAGGCGCTTGCCATGGCGCGAGAAGATGTCGACGCCGAGCTCCTCCTCGAGCTCCAGGATCGCCTTGGAGACGCCTGGCTGCGAGGTGTAGAGCGCCTTGGCCGTCTCGGTCAGGTTGAGGTTGCGGCGCGCGGCCTCTTGGACGAAGCGGAACTGGTGCAGGTTCATGGCGTGGTCATCGCAGGCGTCAGGCCTGGGGCAGCACGGTCGGGGTGGAAGGGTCGAGCGGATCGGCGGGCAGGGTGACGCCGGAGATGAGGTCCAGCGTCGCGCCCGCCATCGCGCGGATGACGGAGGCCTGTTCGCCGATCGCGTCGTGCAGCACGAACAGCACCCGCGGATGCGTCGCGCGCAGCGACTCGACCAGCGGCGGCACGTCCCGCCGCACATGGCCGCTGGCGCCCAGGAACATCGGCACGATCTGGATGCGGCTGCATCCGCGCGCGGCCAGGGCGCCGGCGGCGGTGGCGATGTCCGGGGCCATCAGCTCCAGGTAGGCCAGTGCGATCGGCAGGTCCGGCCGCCGCGTCTGCAGCTCGGCGGCGATGGCCTGGAACGGGGCGGCCCAGGCCGGATCCCGGGCGCCGTGGGCGAAGAGCAGCAGACCGTCCATCAGCAGTCCTCCGTCGGTTGAAGCGGCCGGGTCGCGGCCGGGGGAAGGGGCCGGCGGGTGCCGGACCGGCGGGCGGCGCTCCCGCCCTTCATCGATAGCGCACCAGCCAGTAGAACGCCGCCATCGAGATGCCCAGGTAGAGCAGGCTGGGCGCGGACGCCACCAGCCAGGGCGTCCAGTCGCGCAGCAGCCCGAGGTGGCCGGTGATCGCGTTCAGCACCACGAAGCTGATGCCCAGCATGATGCCGCCGAAGACCTTGACGCTGATGCCGCCCGAGCGGAAGTGCAGGTAGGCGAAGGGCAGCGCCAGCGCCACCATCACCATGCAGGCGAACGGATAGAAGGCCTTGCGCCAGAACTGGATCTCCGGCTGCGCCGAGGACTGCTCCTGCGAGGACAGGTGGCGCGTGTAGCGGTAGAGCTCCAGCGTCGACATGTTCCAGGTCGGCTGCACCGCCGCGGACACCACGCCCGCCGGCAGCTGGCTCTGCCAGTCGAAACGCGGCAGCAGGACCTCGTGGATGGCGGGGTTCTCGGACAGCTTGTCCTGCGGCGCCGCGGGGTCCCTGGGCTGCGGCGCGTTGGCCGCCGGCTGGCTCAGCGGAGTCGCCACGCGCGACCACTGCGTCAGCCGCACCTCGTTCATCTGCCAGCGGCCGGTGGCGTCGACGGTGGCGCTCTTGGCGGTCAGCCGGGTCGCCATCGCGCCCTTGCTGTCGAACTCGAAGACCAACACGTCCTCCATCGTCCCGTTCGAGCGGGCCCGCCCGACATGCACCGCGTAGCTGAAGTCGCCGATGCGGTCCTTCATCCACGCGCCCTGCGCGTTCGTGACGCCGCCGCTGGCGGTGGACTTGAGCAGCTGCGCCTGGCGGTCCGCCCAAGGGTTGACGAAGTCGCCCACCACGAAGGCCAGCACCGCGAAGGCCAGCGCCATCACGCTCAGCAGGCCCAGCGCGCGCTGCGGCCCCAGGCCGCCGGTGCGCAGGATGGTGAATTCGCTGGACTGCGCCAGCCGCGCCATGCTGAAGATGGTGCCGATCAGCACCGCGATCGGCATCAGTTCGTAGAAGCGGCCCGGCAGCTTCAGCACGCTGGACCACACCGCCAGCCCCAGCCCCAGGCCCAGGCGCTGGAAGCGGTCCAGGTCGTCGATGAAGTCCAGGAAGAAGAACAGCGCCAGGAACCCGGCCATGACCAGGGTGAAGGAGCTGAGGATGTCGCGGTACAGCAGCCGCCGCACGGTTCTCATGTGGGCACTCCCGGCGTGGACGAGGACATCGAGGCCGGCGCGATGACCACGCCCGCCGGGACCGGGCCCAGCACGGTCTCGGCATAGGCCGGGTTCTCCGGCGGCGCCGGCAGCACGCCGCTGCGCGGGGCGCCCAGGCGCGCGCCCTGTTCGCGCCAGAGCAGCAGCAGCATGGTCACGACGAAGGCGCCGCCATGCAGCGCCAGCATCGCGGGCCCCAGCTTCATCTTGTTGCCCACCACCCAGGTCTGGGTCAGGTTGATCAGGTTGAAGTAGACGATGAAGGCCAGCAGCGCGAACAGCAGGTTCCAGTTGCTGGCGCGTCGCGGGTTGGTCGCCGAGATGCCGATGCCCAGCAGCACCAGGTTGACGCAGCCCAGGATCATGCCGAAGCGCCAGGCCAGCTCGCCGTCGTTCTGCGGCGAGCGGTCGACCAGCAGGTCCAGCGTCGGCCGAGTCTTCGGCGCGCGCTTGCCGTCGGCGCGCATCACCTCGTCGTCGACCACCACCTGGTATTGCTGGAAGCGCGCGACCGACTTGTCGCCGTTGCGCAGGTCCACGTCGTTGCGCTGGCCGTGCTCCAGCACGAGGACGCGCTGGTTGTTCTTGTATTGCAGCGCACCGCGCGCCGAGGTCGTCACCGACTCCAGGTGCTCGGTGTTGTTCATGATGAAGACGTTGCGCGCGGCGGCCTCGTCGGCCGGGTCGCGCTCAATGAAGAACACCCGCGAGCCGTCGTTGGAGCTCTGGAACTGGCCCGGCGCGACCCGGGACAGGTCGCTGCGCTGCTCGAACTGCTCGCGCAGCTGGGCGCTGTTCTCGTTGCTCCACGGCCAGACGATGGTCATCAAGACCGTCACCACCACCAGCACCGGCGAAGCCATCGTCAGCACCGGCCGCACGAAGCGCGTCAGGCCCAGGCCGCTGGCGAACCAGATGGTCATCTCCGATTCCTTGTACATGCGCCCCAGCGACATGACGACGGCGACGAACAGCGACAGGCTCAGCATCACCGGCAGCTGGGCCAGGGCCAGGTAGCCCAGCGACAGCAGCACATGCTGCGGTGCCACCGTGCCCTTGGCCGCCATGCCGAGGGAGCGCACCAGCAGCATCGTCACGACGATGGTCAGGATGACCACGAAGGCCAATCCGAAACTGCGAGCGAGTTCTTTGCGTACTGATGAATCGAATAACATCCGGGCACTTTATCTACTTCTCGGTATTATGGACTTTCGCTCTCAGCTCGCGTCCCTCGACGCCCTGTCGTCGCACGGCGCCGACGCCCTGGTGCTGATCGTCGCCGGCGACAGCCTGCCGGCGTCGCTCGACAAGACCGTCTCCGCCCTGATCAAGGACGCCATCAAGCTCGGCGACTTCGAGCTGAAGGCGGGTCAGGTCTTGTCCCTGGTCCGTCCCGCCGGCCTGAAAGCCCCGCGCCTGATCGTCGCCGCCAGCGGTTCGACGCTCAAGGCGGCGCGTTCCGCGCTGACCGCGGCGCTGGGCCAGCTCAAGGGCAAGGGCGCGACCGGCGCCTCGGTGGCCTACGCCGGCTTCGGCGCCGAGCTGACCGAGTCCCTGGCCGAGCAGACCGTGCTGGCCGCCCAGGACGCCGTCTATGTCTACCGCGAAACCAAGCCCAGCGCGCCCGCCGCGTCCAAGCTGACGAAGATCGCCCTGCTGCACGGCAAGGACGAGGCCAAGGCGGTCAAGGCCGGCCTGACGCGCGGCCAGGCCATCGGCGCCGGCATCGCGGTGGCGCGTGAATGCGCCAACCTGCCGCCCAACGTCGCCACGCCGGCCTACCTGGCGGACCAGACCAAGGCGCTGGCCAAGAGCCACGGCATCAAGGTCGAGGTGCTGGACCAGAAGGGCATCGAGAAGCTGGGCATGGGCTCCTTCCTGTCGGTGGCCAAGGGCTCCGACGTGCCGCCGCGCTTCATCGTCGCCCGGTACGAAGGCGCCGCCAGAACGCAGGCGCCCATCGTGCTGGTGGGCAAGGGCATCACCTTCGACTCGGGCGGCATCTCGCTGAAGCCGGGCGCCGGCATGGACGAGATGAAGTTCGACATGGGCGGCGCCGCCTCCGTGCTGGGCACGCTGCGCGCGGTGGCCGAGCTCAAGCCCAAGATCAACCTGGTCGTGCTGATCGCCGCCTGCGAGAACATGCCCAGCGGCCGCGCGGTCAAGCCGGGCGACGTGGTGACCTCGATGTCGGGCCAGACCATCGAGATCCTGAACACCGACGCCGAAGGTCGCCTGATCCTGTGCGACGCGCTGACCTATGCCGAGCGCTTCAAGCCCGCGGCCGTCGTCGACGTCGCGACGCTGACCGGCGCCTGCGTGATCGCGCTGGGCGGCGTGCGCTCCGGCATGTACGCGAGCGACGACGAACTGGCGGCCGCGCTGTCGGCCGCCGGCGAGACGGCGCTGGATCCGTGCTGGCGCCTGCCGCTGGACGACGACTACGCCGACGGCCTGAAGACCAACTTCGCCGACGTCGCCAACGTCGCCGGCCGCGAGGGCGGTTCCATCACGGCGGCGAAGTTCCTGCAGCGCTTCGCGTCCAAGTACCGCTGGGGCCACCTGGACATCGCCGGCACCGCCTGGAAGGGCGGCGGCGCCAAGGGCGCCACCGGCCGTCCGGTCGGCCTGCTGACGCACTTCGTGCTGTCGCAGGTCCGCTGAGCGCGCGCCGCGTTCCTCGAAAGCTGACAAGGGAAGGGCGGGTCCGGTGACGGAGGTCAACTTCTATACCGGCGTGCCCGACCGACAGGTCTACGCCTGCCGCCTGCTGCGCAAGACGCAGGCGGCCGGGCTGACTGTCGGGGTCTGGGGACCGATGCGGCTGCTCGAGCGACTCGACCAGACGCTCTGGACCTTCGATCCCGGCGAGTTCCTGCCCCACCTGCTGCTGCGCGGCGACACGCCGGAGCTGCTGCGCGAGCGCACCCCCATCCTGCTCTCGGACCAGCTCGACGCGCTGGCCGGGTGCCGGGTGCTGCTGAATTTCGAGCCGGGCGTGCCGCCGGGGCTCGAGCGCTTCGAGCGCGTGCTGGAGCTGGTCTCCACCGATGCCGAACAGGTCGCCGCGGGACGCGCGCGATTCAAGGCCTACAAGGCCCTCGGCCTGACGCTGAATCATCACGTGATGTCGGCTTGAACGCCGACGTCGATCACCACGAATGTTCACCGCGAGCGATCGCGCCGCGGTGGTGCCGCCGCGCGCGGGCGTGGTGCCGCGATGCCCATGGACAGGGCGCTGGCGGGGCTTGTCGGGCGTCGGGTGGGCGGAATTCCGCACTCTTCGCGCAGGGGCTGTGTGCGCCTTCGCACTCCTGTGAAAACCATCCGGGTTTGCCCCGGTGACAGGGGCGCGACAACGCCTGCGCCGTGACCGCGTTCACAGCATTTTCACTATGGAAACGGCTCCGCCTTTCGGGGTATGGTCGCTCGCGTTGAGAACTCAACGTCATTCCACATATCCCGAGTCGGAGGTTCCTAGATGCAATCCAAGCTGAATGTGATCGTGGGCGCAATCGCCATTGCCGCGAGCGGCGCCGCGATGGCGCAGGATGCGGTGGTCAAGATCGGCCACGTGGGTCCGACCAGCGGCGCGATCGCGCACCTGGGCAAGGACAACGAACTGGGCGCCAAGATGGCCATCGACGAGCTGAACGCCAAGGGCGTGACGATCGGCGGCAAGAAGGTCAAGTTCGAACTGCTGGCCGAAGACGACGCCGGCGATCCCAAGCAAGGCACCGCCGCCGCCCAGAAGCTGGTGGACTCCAAGGTCAACGGCGTGGTCGGCCACCTGAACTCGGGCACGACCATCCCCGCGTCCAAGATCTACAGCGACGCCGGCATCCCGCAGATCTCGCCGTCGGCGACCAACCCCAAGTACACCCGCAACGGCTACAAGACCGCGTTCCGCGTCGTGGCTGACGACGTGCACCTGGGCGGCACGCTGGGCAAGTACGCGGTGACGCAGCTCAAGGGCAAGTCCATCGCCGTCATCGACGACCGCACCGCTTACGGCCAGGGCGTCGCCGACGAATTCGAGAAGGGCGTCAAGGCCGCCGGCGGCAAGGTCGTCGGCCGTGAATTCACCAACGACAAGGCCACGGACTTCACCGCCATCCTGACCTCCCTGAAGGGCAAGAAGCCCGACGTCGTCTTCTTCGGCGGCATGGACGCCGTGGCCGGCCCGATGCTGCGCCAGATGAAGCAGCTGGGCATCGAAGCCAAGTTCATGGGCGGCGACGGCATCTGCACGGCCGAGCTGCCCAAGCTGTCCGCCGGCACCATCGGCGACAGCCAGGTCGTCTGCGCGGAAGCGGGCGGCGTGGAAGGCGAATCGAAGAAGTCGCTGGACGCCTTCAAGACCAAGTTCAAGGACAAGTACAAGGTCGACGTCCAGATTTACGCCCCGTACGTCTATGACGCGGTCAACGTGATGGTCGACGCCATGGTCAAGGCCAAGTCCGCCGACCCCAAGGTCTACCTGCCCGTGCTGGCCAAGACCTCGGACTACAAGGGTGTGACCGGCACGATCGCCTTCGACGCCAAGGGCGACATCAAGAACGGCGCGCTGACTCTGTACACCTACAAGGGTGGCAACCGCGAGCAGATCGCCGTCGTGCGCTGATCCACGACCTTCGCCGCGCGGTCCTCGCGACCGCGCCGGCCAGCGAAACGCCCACTTCGGTGGGCGTTTTTTTTCGTCCGTGGCCATGCGACATGGGGCTGTCCCCTGATCGAGGGATCACCCCCTCACTCGCGTGCATTCCCGCACGAGAGCCCCTCAAAGCATTCAGTCAGGGGGTTTGCGCCTCCGAGGCGCTACCGACAATGGCCTCCGTCAGCGTGCCGAGGGATCGATTCGGGGATCCGGCGGCGGTCGACGGGAGACGGGTTCAACCGGGTCGGATTGCAAGGCGGAGGCCCCTGCAAACAGGGGGCTTTCAAGCCTGGGGGGCGCAGGCATGATGCCCCCCGCAGCGAACAGGGTCCTCCTCTGGAGGAGGTGTTCGCGACGAGCGGTCCAGAGAGGTTCACCCGGGTCGGCGACAGCGTCCCAAGAGGATGCCGTGACCAGCTTTGGGGACGGGCATGATTCGAATTTTTAACCACTACCTCCATCGTCGTACCCTGATCCAGGTGCTGTTCGACCTGGGCCTGATCGTCGCGGCGGTGTTCGCGGTCGCGCTGAGCCACGGCAGCGGCGAGCACATGATGAGCTTCGCGGCGTCCTATGGCCTGTCACTGGCCGGCGGCATGTTCGTCATCAACTCCGCGTCCGGCCTCTACTCCCAATCCCACAAGCGCTCGCTGACGCAGTCCTGCGCTCGCGCGCTGTTCGCGCTGCTGATCGGCCTGCCACTGGCCTACGGCCTGTTCAGCCTGATCCCCGCCACCGTCTCCCACCGCGACCTGCTGACCACGACCGCCATGCTGGCCGTCGCGCTGGTGATGGTGCACCGCGTCTACGCGGCGCATTCCGGTGTGCAGGGCGCGGGCCGGACCAAGATCCTGATCTTCGGCAGCGGCCACGCCGCGGTGGCCGTCAGCGAGAGCCTGCGCGCCGCCGATCCGCATGCGCAGATCGTCGGTTTCCTGCCGGGCCCCAACGAGATCGATCCGCAGGTGCCCGCCCACCAGCTGCTGGCCGCCGGCGAAACCCTGACCGACGCCGCGATGCGCCTGGGCGTGGACGAGATCGTCGTGGCGCTGTCCGAGCGCCGCGGCGGCTCCATGCCGCTGCGCCAGCTGCTGGACTGCAAGCTCTACGGCATCCGCGTCGTGGACCTGGCCACCTACTTCGAGAAGACGCTGGCGCAGATCAAGATCAGCCACGTCCACGCCGGCTGGCTGATCTTCGGCGACGGCTTCAACCAGGGCGTGCTGCGCAGCGCCGTCAAGCGCGCCTTCGACTTGGTGTCCTCGCTGGTGCTGCTGGTGGCGACGGCGCCGATCATGGCGGTCACCGCGCTGCTCATCAAGCTGGAATCGCCCGGCAGCATCTTCTACACGCAGGAGCGCGTGGGCCTGAACGGCGCCACCTTCAAGGTGATCAAGTTCCGCAGCATGCGCAACGACGCCGAGAAGGACGGCCGCCCCCAGTGGGCGACCAAGAACGATGCCCGCGTGACCCGCGTCGGCAACTTCATCCGCAAGGTCCGCATCGACGAACTGCCGCAGCTGATCAACGTGCTGCGCGGCCAGATGAGCATGGTGGGCCCGCGTCCCGAGCGGCCCTTCTTCGTCGACGAGCTGGTCGCGCAGATCCCGTACTACGCGGTGCGCCACAGCGTGAAGCCGGGCGTGACCGGCTGGGCGCAGGTGCGCTACGAATACGGCTCCACCATCGAGGACTCGCTGGAGAAGCTCCAGTACGACCTGTACTACGTCAAGAACCACACGCTGTTCCTCGATCTGCTGATCATGCTGGAGACGGTGGCGGTGGTCCTGACGGGCCGGGGGGCGCGCTGAGCGCGACGGCGGAGCGACCCGCTCCCGGCGTCCCGTTCCCGCGCCCGCCTCGGAACGCGGCCCGCGCGCCGGGACCCTGATCCATGTGGGCAGACACCCTGAACCTCGGCACCGCGTCCGGGATCGTCGCGGTATTGGCGCACCTGGCCCTGGCGGTCGTGGTGCTGCCGCAGTTCGGCCAGCACCGGCGCCGCGCGCTGCGGCTCGAGGCCGCGCTGCTGCTCAGCGCCGTCTGGGCGGGGCTGGACGCGGCGGTCGAGCAGGGCTGGCTCGGGTCCCACCAGTGGCCCGCGCTGGTGCTGCTGCCCATCTGCGACGCGCTGCGCTACGGCGCGTGGTTCTCCTTCATCCTGGCGCTGATCGAATCGCGCGGTGACGACGGCCAGGCGCGCAGCGCCGGCGTCGCGCGGCCGCTGCAGTGGCTGGCCTGGGCGGGCGTGGCGGCTGCGGTCGCGCTGCCGCTGTGGCGCTACTGGGGCGACGCGCCGCTGGCCCAGATGCAGCGTCCGATGACGATGGCCTGGCTGGGCCTGGGCGTCTTCGGCCTGGTGCTGCTCGAGCAGATGCTGCGTAACATCCACAGCGACGCGCGCTGGAATGCCAAGCCGGTCTGCCTGGGCCTGGGCGCGGTCTTCGCGTTCGACGTGTTCGTGTTCTCGCAGGCCTCGCTGTTCCAGCAGTTCGACGGCGACGCGCTGAGCGTGCGCGCCGCCGTGCACAGCCTGGCCGTGCCGCTGCTGTGGCTGGCCAGCCGGCGCCACAAGAAGTGGCTGGACAAGCTCCATGTCTCGCGCACCGCGGCCTTCCATTCGGCCACGCTGCTGATCGTGGGCGTCTACCTGCTGGGTGTCTCGGGCATCGGCTACTACGTGCGCTACACCGGCGGCGAATGGGGCCGCGCGCTGCAGCAGGTGCTGCTGGCCGTGGGCGTGCTGGCGCTGCTGACGATGGGCCTGTCGGGCTCGCTGCGCGCCAAGCTGCGCGTCTACATCAGCAAGCATTTCTTCAGCTACCGCTACGACTACCGCCAGGAGTGGCTGCGCTTCACCGCGATGCTGTCGGCCAGCGCCTCGCCGGCGGAGCTGGGCGAGTCGGTGATCCGCGGGCTGGCCCACCTGGTCGAGAGCCCCTCGGGCGCGCTGTGGCTGCGCCGCGCGCCCGCGGCCGGCGCCGACGGCGAGTACCAGCAGGCCGCGCGCTGGAACCTCAACGACGACCGCCAGCCGCTGGCCGCCGACGCCGCGCTGCTGCACCTGCTGCAGGAGCGCGCCTGGATCGTCGACCTGGACGAATGGCGTCGCGACCCCGGCGCCTACGAGCACGCGCCGCTGCCGGCCGCGCTGGCCGGCGATGCGCGCCACTGGCTGCTGGTGCCGCTGATCAACGCGGGCACGCTGACCGGCTGGGTCATCCTGGGGCAGCCGCGCACGCGGCTGGAGCTGAACTGGGAAGTGCGCGACCTGCTGCGCACCGCCGCCCAGCAGGCCGCCAGCTACCTGGCGCAGATGCAGGCGGCCGAGGCGCTGCTGGAGGCGCGCAAGTTCGAGGCCTTCAACCGCATGTCGGCCTTCGTCGTGCACGACCTCAAGAACATCGTCACGCAGCTGTCGCTGATGATGAAGAACGCCAAGCGGCTGCGCGACAACCCGGAGTTCCAGCAGGACATGCTGGACACGGTGGAGAACTCGCTGGACAAGATGCGCCAGCTGATGCTGCAGCTGCGCGAGGGCGACAAGCCGCATCACGGCAGCGCCGGCGGCGTGGCGCTGACGGCGATCGCGCGGCGTCTGGCCGCGGCGGCGGTCGGCAAGGGCCGCGGCCTGGAACTGGAACTGCGCGACGAGGTCAGCGCGCGCGGCCATGAGGAACGGATCGAGCGCGTGCTCGGCCACGTGGTGCAGAACGCGCTGGACGCGACGCCGATCGACGGCCGCGTCACGCTGCGGCTGCAGCGCGTGGGCAGCCACGCGCAGGTGGAAGTGGAAGATACTGGCTGCGGCATGTCGCAGGAGTTCATCGATCAACGGCTGTTCAAGCCGTTCCAGACGACGAAGGCGGCGGGCATGGGCATCGGCGCCTACGAGAGCTACCAGTACCTGCAGGAACTAGGGGGGAAGATCAACGTGGAAAGCGCGCCCGGACGAGGCACCAAGGTCACCATCTTGCTGCCGCTGTTTTTCGCCCAGTCGGGCAGCGACGCCGGCCTGGTGGAGGCGCGATGAGCCCCGCCGCAGCGCCGTTCGCCGGCCCCGCCGCGTCCCTCCCGCAAGGCCCCGCGCGGCGGAGGGAGCGAGCATGAGCGCCCAGCCCCCTTCGCTGCTCATCGTCGAGGACGACCTCGCGCTGCAGAAGCAGCTCAAGTGGTCGATGGACCGCTTCGAGTCGGTCACGGCCGACGACGTCGCCAGCGCCGTGCTGCAGTTCCGCCGCCACAAGCCGCCGGTGGTCACGATGGACCTGGGCCTGCCGCCGGACCAGGACTCGACCTCCGAGGGCTTCCGCCTGCTCGAGAAGCTGATCGAGCTGGAGCCCGGCACCAAGGTCATCGTGCTCACCGGCCAGAACGACCAGAGCAACGCGCTGCGGGCCATCCGCATGGGCGCCTACGACTTCCTGACCAAGCCGGTCGATCCCGACGTGCTGGTGCTGACCGTCGAGCGCGCGATGCGCCTGCACGAGCTGCAGCAGGAGAACCAGCGCCTGCTGACGCAGCAGGACGGCGAGCCCACCGGCCGGCTGCTGACGCGCGACCCGCAGATGCAGCGCATCTGCCGCACTGTCGAGCGCGTGGCCGGCAGTGACGCCACCGTGCTGCTGCTGGGCGAGAGCGGCACCGGCAAGGAGGTGCTCGCGCAATCGCTGCACGACGCCTCCAAGCGCAAGGGCCGCTTCGTCGCGATCAACTGCGCGGCCATCCCCGAGGCGCTGCTCGAGAGCGAGCTGTTCGGCTACGAGCGCGGCGCCTTCACCGGCGCGACCAAGACCACCGTCGGCAAGATCGAGACCGCGCATGGCGGCACGCTGATGCTGGACGAGATCGGCGACCTGCCGATGCCGCTGCAGGCCAAGCTGCTGCGTTTCCTGCAGGAGCGCAGCATCGAGCGGCTGGGCGGGCGCCAGGAGATCGCGGTGGACGTGCGCATCGTCGGCGCGACGCACCAGGACCTGAAGGCCAAGATCGCGCAGGGCCTGTTCCGCGAGGACCTGTTCTACCGCCTGGCCGAGATCGTCGTCGACATCCCGCCGCTGCGCGACCGCGTCGGCGACGCGGTGCTGCTCAGCCATGCCTTCCTGCGCCGCTTCTCGTCGGAGCAGCGCCGGCCCATCCTGCGCCTGGCCGACGACGCGATCCGCGCCGTCGAGGGCCACCGCTGGCCGGGCAACGTGCGCGAGCTGCAGAACGTCATGAAGCGCGCGTCCATCATGGCCGACGGCGACCGCATCACCGCCGACGACCTCAACCTGCCGCTGCCCGCCGGCGGCGAGGCCGCCGCCGAGGAGCCCGAACTCGACCTGCGCGCCGTGCGCGAGCGCGCCGAGCGCCAGGCCGTGGTGGCCGCGCTGGCCCGCACCGACGGCAACATCGCCAAGGCCGCCGACCTGCTGGGGGTCAGCCGGCCGACCCTGTACGACCTGATGTCCCGTCTCGGCGTGAAAGCATGAAGCCATGAAGGCATGAAGGCCTGAGCACCGCACCGATCCTCCGACACCCACCGACAGCGAAAGAGACACGCATGTCCCGCAAGCCCGCGCACCGCCCACCGACCGCTTCCATCCCTGGCTCCTCCCGCATCGCGCAGGCCGGCCTGCCGCGGGCCCTGCAGCGCGGCGCGACCGCGCTGGCGCTGGGTTCGGCGCTGCTGCTGTCGGCCTGCCTCGGCGAATCCGCGCAGGACCTGGTGAATTCCGCGAAGACGCACCTGGAGAAGAAGGACCACAAGGCCGCGATCATCCAGCTCAAGAACGCGCTGCAGAAGGACGGGTCGCTGGCCGAGGCCCGCTACCTGCTGGCCAAGGCGCTGCTGGACAGCGGCGACGTCGCCGGCGCCGCGATCGAGGCGGAGAAGGCGCGCGCGCAGGGCTTCGGCGGCGACGCGCTGACCGCGCTCCAGGCCCGGCTGCTGCTGATGCAGGGCAAGGTCGACGAACTGATCGGCCAGTACGGCAGCCGCCACCTGCAGACCGCCGCCGACGAGGCCGACCTGCAGACCACGCTGGTCGGCGCCTACGTCGCCCGCCAGAAGCTGGCCGAGGCCCGCAAGGCCGCCGACGCCGCCGTGCGCGCGGCGCCCGACAGCGTGGCGGTGCGGCTGGTCAACGTGCGGCTGCTCACCAGCGAGGGCAAGCTGCCCGAGGCGCGCGAGGAGGTCGAGCGCGTGCTGGCCAAGTCGCCGCAGGCGGCCGAGGCCTGGCAGCTCAAGGGCGAGCTGCAGGTGCTGGCCGACGCGCCGGCGGCCGAATCGATCGCCAGCTTCCGCAAGGCGCTGGAGTTCGACAAGAAGCTGGTCGGCGCCCATGCCGGCCTGATCAACCAGCTGATGCGCACCGGCGACAAGGCCGCGGCCAAGGACGCCGTCGCCGCGATGAAGGCGGCCGCGCCGCAGCATGCGCAGACCTTCTACTACGCGGCCGTCTTCGCGATGGACGCGGGCCAGGTGAAGGAGGCGACCGCGCTGGCTCAGGCGCTGCTGAAGGTCGCGCCGAACAACGAGCGCGCGCTGTTCCTGGCCGGTCGCGTCGCGCAGGCCAACGGCGACCTGCGCCAGGCCGAGGCGAACTACGGCAAGCTGATCCAGGCCTCGCCCGAGGCGCAGTCGGCCCGCGTCGCGCTGGCCCAGCTGCAGCTGCGCGGCGGCGACGCCGAGCAGGCGATGACGACGCTGCAACCGGCGCTCGACGGCAAGGCGCCGTCGGCCGAGGTGCTGGCGCTGGCCGCCGAGATCCGCCTCAAGCAGGGGCAGGGCGCCGAGGCCGAGCGCTTCCTCGCCCGCGCCGCGGAGGTCAATCCGAACGACGTGCGCAGCCGTGTCGGCCTGGCGCTGGGCCAGATCCAGAAGGGCCAGGAGGCTGCCGGCGTGGCCGCGCTGCGCAAGCTCTCGGCCGAGGACAAGGGCACCTCCGCCGACATCGCGCTGATCAGCGTGCTGGCGCGCAAGAAGGACTACGAGGCCGCGACGCAGGCGATCGCCGCGCTGGAGAAGAAGGATCCCAAGTCCTCGACCGCGCCCGAGCTGCGCGGCCGCATGGCGCTGCTGCGCGGCGACCGCGCCGGCGCGCGCGCCGCCTTCGACGAGGCGGTCCGGCGCGAGCCCACCTCGATGACCGCGGCCAACAGCCTGTCCACCATGGACCTGCAGGACCGCAAGGCCGAGGACGCCGTCAAGCGCTACGAGGTGGTGCTCAAGGCCGATCCGAAGAACCTGCGCGCCGAGATGGCCACCATGGGGCTGAAGCTGGCGCACAAGCTGGTCGAGAAGGACGTGGCGATCAAGCGCCTGACCGAACTCGCCCGGCAGCATCCGGACGACCCGACGCCGCGCCAGGCGGCGGTGGGCCTGCTGATGGAGCAGAAGGACTTCAAGACCGCGCTGTCGCTGGCGCAGGAAGGCGTCACCGCCAGCCCGGACAACCCCGCGCTGATCGACCTGCTGGGCCAGGTGCAGGCCGCCACCGGCGACCGCCAGCAGGCCATCAGCAGCTTCAACAAGGTCGCGACGCTGCAGCCGCGCTCGCCGCTGGGACCGCTGCGCCTGGCCGACCTGCACCTGCTGGCCGGTGACAAGGAGGCCGCGGCCGCGGCGCTCAAGCGGGCCCAGGCGATCGGGCCCGGCGACGGCGAGCTGGCGCGCAAGGTGGTCGAGAAGGCCCTGCAGATGGGCCGCCCGGACCTGGCGCTCGTCGCGGTGAAGGGCCTGCAGCAGGCGCAGCCCAAGTTCGGCCTGGGCTGGAAGCTCGAAGGCGACGTGGCGCGCAGCCGGCGCGATTTCCCCGCCGCGGTGACCGCCTACCGCAAGGCCGACCAGCTGGCCGCCGAGGCCGGCGCCACCACCGCCAACACCGAGCTGGCGATCGTGCTGCACAGCACGCTGATCGAGTCCGGCCGCAAGGACGAGGCCGAGCGTTACGCCGCCGCCTACCTGGCCAAGTACAAGATCGACGAGCTGTTCCAGTACCACCTGGGCGACGTGGCGCTCAACAGCGGCCGCTATCCCGAGGCGGAGCAGCGCTACCAGGCGGTGCTGGCCGCCAATCCGATGAACGCGGCGGCGGCCAACAACATCGCCTGGCTGCGCCTGCGGGCCGGCAAGGCGGACGAGGGCTTGAAATTTGCCGAGCAAGCGAACAAGCTCCGCCCCAACGTGCCGCCTTACATGGACACGCTGGCGGAGGCCCTCGCCGCCAAGGGCCAGAACGCCAAGGCCGTCGAGGTGCAGAAGGAAGCCGTGAAGCAGGCACCGTCGGTGCCCGCGTACCGCCTGCGCCTGGCGCAGCTGTACGTGGCCGGCGGCAACAAGGGCGATGCCGAGGCGGAACTCAAGCGCCTGGCGGACCTGGGACCGAATTTCGAGCAACAAGCCGAGGTGCGAAAGCTGCAGGCCGCGATCCGCTGAGGCGGTCGACCACGAGGTCGGACGCCCGCGCGGGCCGAGAGGTGGCGGAGACACCGCACCCGGGGAGGGGACGGTCATGAGCCAGATTCGACGATCCAGTCTTCGCAAGCGGTTCCACCAGGGGCTGCGGCGGATCTTCTCCTCGCTGCCGAAGCCGATGCGCTTCGCAATCTACCGCCGCATGGTGGATTGCGACCCGTCGCCCTCGGAGCGCCTGGAGCTCAAGGTGGCGGACACGCAGGAGGAACTCGACGCCTGCTTCCGCATCCTGCACGACGCCTACGTCGGCAGCGGCTTCATGAAACCCGACCCGAGCGGTCTGCGCGTGACGGTCTATCACGCGCTGCCGACCACGACGACGCTGTGCGCCAAGTACGACGGCGTGGTGGTGGGCACCATCTCGATGGTGCGCGAGGGCGTGTTCGGCTTCCCGCTGCAGTCGGTCTTCGACCTGGAGGGCGTGCGGGCCAAGGGCGGCAAGATCGCCGAGATCTCGGCCCTGGCGGTGGCGCCGGCCTTCCGCAAGACCGGCGGCGCGATCCTGTTCCCGCTGATGAAATTCATGCACCAGTACTGCACCGAGTACTTCGATACCCGGCACCTGGTGATCGCAGTGAACCCCGACAAGATCGAGCTGTACGAGGCGCTGCTGTTCTTCCGGCGGCTCAAGGAGCAGACGGTGGCGGAATACGACTTCGCCAACGGCGCGCCGGCGGTCGGGGCGACGCTGGACCTGCACGAGGCCGATGCGCTGTTCGAGCGCCATTACCGCGGCCGCAAGCCGGTGAAGAACCTGCACCACTACTTCTTCCGCCACCGGCTGCCCAACATCCGCTTGCCCGAGCGCCGCTTCCACACCACCAACGACCCGGTCATGACGCCGGCGCTGCTGGACCATTTCTTCAACCGCGTGGTGCCGGTGTTTCCGCAGATGGACGACCGCAAGAAGGCGCTGCTGTGGTCGGTGTACCGCGAGGACGCGCAGTTCCGCGCGGTGCTGCCGATGCTCAGCGGCGGCGGGCAGGACCTGGGCCGCTCGCTGCGGCAGTACCCGCGCTACTCGATCCGCTGCCCCGGCCACCTGGACATCCGCGCGGCCAACGACAGCGAGATGGGCCATTTCGACCTCGACGTGATCGAGGTCTCGGCCCACGGCTTCCAGGCCGAGTGCGACCATGAACTCCCGCTGCAGGTGGACGGCACGGTCGAGATCGAGCTGGGCCACAGCGAGACGGCCCAGGTGACCTGCCGCGCCGTGCGCCGCAAGGACACGGACCAGGGCAGCTTCTACGGCTTCCGCATCGACGAACCCGACCGCCACTGGCGCAGCTTCGTCTCCACGCTGGAGATGGGCATCACCTCGAAGGACCTTGCCGCATGACCCGCAGTACCGACCGGATCCCCTCGACGACGCTCCCGGACGCGGCCGATGCCGCGCGGGCTCCCGGACGCGCCCGCGTCGTGGCGCGCCGCGAGCTGCTGGCCTGGGGCGCGGGCGGCGCGCTCGGCGCCTGGGGCCTGGCCGGCACGGGCGTGGCCCGGGCGCAGGAGATGTCCAACACCCTGCCGGACCTGATCGACCGCAGTCGCCAGGCGGTGGTGGCGGTGGGCACCTTCGCGGCGACGGACAACCCGCGCTTCGGCTTCCGCGGCACCGGCTTCGCGGTGGGCGACGGGCGCCGCATCGTCACCTGCGCGCATGTGGTCCCGAACCCGGTCGAGAAGGACCTGATGATCACCGTGCCGGCGGCCGGCAATGCGTCGGGGCAGCCGCAGCTGCGGGCGGTGAAGCTGCTGCGCCGCGACGCGGCGCGCGACCTGGCGATCCTGGAGCTGGCCGACGACAAGGGCGCGCTGGTGGACGTGCTGTCGCTGGCGGAGGTCGATGGCGACCGGCCGGTGGTCCGGGAGGGCGCGGCGGTGGCGCTGATGGGGTATCCGATCGGCACCGCGCTGGGCGTGACGATGGCGACGCACCGCGGCAGCATCGCCGCGATCACCCGGGCCGCGCTGCCGGCGCCCAGTTCCAATGCGCTGTCCGAGCGCGCGGTGCGCCAGCTGAGGGAAGGCGCGCTGGAGTTCCTGCAGCTGGATGCCACCGCCTATCCGGGCAACAGCGGCGGGCCGCTGCTGGACATCCGCACCGGCAAGGTGGTGGGTATCGTCAACATGGTGGCCCTCAAGGGCACCCGCGAATCGGCGCTCAGCGCGCCCAGCGGCATCAGCTACGCGGTGCCGGTGAAGTACGTCTGGCCGTTGCTGGACAAGTGAGGCCTCAGCCGGCGTGGCCGGCCGGCGCCGCCATGCCCGGTTGCGGCGCGGGCTCTCGCAGCAGCAGGGCCAGCAGCCCGCCCGTGGCCGCGAAGACCGCGCCGACCGCGAAGGCGACGCGGTAACCGCCCGCCAGCGCCGTCGGCAGCGCGGCGCCCAGCGCGCCGAGTTCGGCCGTCTTCCACGCCGCCAGGCTGGCCAGTACCGCCAGCCCCAGCGAACCGCCCATCATGAAGGACGTGTTCACCATGCCCGAGGCCAGGCCCGATTCGCTCGGCGCGACCTCGCTCATCGCCGCCAGCAGCACCGGGTTGAACGCCACCCCGGCGCCCAGGCCCAGCAGCAGCATGCCGGGCAGCACGTCCAGCCAGAAGCCGCCGTCCGCCGGCGCCCGCGCGAACAGCGCCAGCCCCAGCGCCGCCAGCAGCAGCCCGCCGCACAGCGGCTTGCGCAGGCCCAGCTTCATCACCAGCTTCGCCGACAGGCCGACCGAGAAGGCCGCCATGATCAGGTTGGCCGGCAGGAAACCCAGGCCCACGTGCATCGCGTCGTAGCCCAGCACCAGCTGCATGTACAGCGCCGACAGGAAGAACCACGCGAACATCGCCGCCGCCCAGAGCACGCCGATCACGTTGGACACCGCCACCGAGCGCAGCCGGAACAGCGACAGCGGCATCAGCGGATGCGCCACCCTCGTCTCCAGCACCAGGAAGGCCGCCATCAGCACCGCCGCTACGCCCAGCAGGCCCAGCGTGCGGGGCGAGGTCCAGCCGGCCTCGTTGCCGTTGACGACGGCGTAGACCGCCAGCATCAGCGACAGCGTCACGGTCACGGCGCCGGCCCAGTCCAGGGTCTCGTCGGGCGCCGTCGGGCCGGCGCGCTCGATCAGCCACAGGCACAGGCCGATCACGACCGCGCCGATCGGCAGGTTCACCAGGAAGATCCAATGCCAGCTCAGCGTGCTGGTCAGCAGGCCGCCCAGCAGCACGCCGATGCTGCCGCCGCCGGCGCAGACGAAGCCGTAGACACCCATGGCCTTGGCCCGCTCCGCGGGCTCGGTGAACATGTTCATGATCAGCGACAGCGAGATCGCCGACACCACCGCCCCGCCCAGCCCCTGGACCGCGCGCGCCGCGATCAGCAGCCCCTGGGTGTGCGCCAAGCCACAGGCGGCCGACGCGGCGGTGAACAGCGCCAGCCCCGCCAGGAACATGCGCCGGTGGCCGTACAGGTCGCCCAGCCGGCCCCCGAGCAGCATGAAGCCGCCGAAGGTCAGCATGTAGGCGTTGACCACCCAGACCAGCGAGGTCTCGGTGAAGTGCAGGTCGGCGCGGATCGAGGGCAGGGCGACATTCACGATGGTCGTGTCCAGCACGATCATCAGCACGCCCAGGCAGAGCACGCCCAGCGCCAGCCAGCGGCGCCGCTTCGGATCAAGGTGAGCAGTCATGGCGGATTCGCATCCATTCAGAGGGGGTGGCAGGACCCGTGACGGCTTCGTGAAGACAGACGGGGTTTCGCTTCACGACGATCGGGGCTGACGGATTTCTACATCCTCGCTGTCGGTCGATCGCCGACGCGCGCTGACGGCATTGCGGGACCCGGCGATGCGTCATCGGCGTCTGCCTCGGCGGCATCGACGGGCGGACCATGCGTCAGATCCAAAGGAGACCGCCATGAGCATCACCAAGCACGCCAAGGCCGCGAGGACCGAACCTACCAGCTTGTTCAAGACCGCGCTGTTGCTGTGCAGCCTCGCCATGACCATCGGCCTGCTGTTCAGCGCGGTGCAGGACGCCCGCGGCGCGGGCCTGGAGGACGACGGCGACGCCGGCTCGGCCCCGGCGTCGTTCACGGTCGGCGACGACGGCTGACGCGTCGCCGCCGGCGGGTCAGCACTCGACGATGTTGACCGCCAGGCCGCCGCGCGCGGTTTCCTTGTACTTGGTCATCATGTCGGCGCCGGTCTCCCGCATGGTCTTGATGACCTTGTCCAGGCTGACGTGGTGGGTGCCGTCGCCGCGCAGCGCCATGCGCGCCGCGTTGATGGCCTTGACCGAGGCGATCGCGTTGCGCTCGATGCAGGGGATCTGCACCAAGCCGCCGACCGGGTCGCAGGTCAGGCCCAGGTGGTGCTCCATGCCGATCTCGGCCGCGTTCTCGGCCTGGGCCGGCGTGCCGCCCATCACCGCGCACAGCGCGCCGGCGGCCATCGAGCAGGCCACGCCCACCTCGCCCTGGCAGCCGACCTCGGCGCCCGAGATCGAGGCGTTCTCCTTGTAGAGGATGCCGATCGCCGCGGCCGTCAGCAGGAAGTCGACGATGCCGTCTTCATTGGCGCCATGCACGAAGCGGGCGTAGTAGTGCAGCACCGCCGGCACGATGCCGGCCGCGCCGTTGGTCGGCGCCGTCACGACGCGGCCGCCGGCGGCGTTCTCCTCGTTGACCGCCAGCGCGTACAGGTTGACCCAGTCCATCACCTGCAGCGGATCGCGCAGCGCGGCCTCGGGATGCGCGACCAGATCGCGGTACAGCGCCGCCGAGCGCCGCTTCACCTTGAAGCCGCCGGGCAGGATGCCCTCGGTGCGGCAGCCGCGCTGCACGCATTCCTGCATCACGCGCCAGATCTTCAGCAGGCCCGCGCGCGTCTCCTCGTCGGGACGCCAGTGGCGCTCGTTGCGGCGCATGATCTCGGCGATCGAGCAGCCTTCCTGTTCGGTCAGCGCGAGCAGCTCGGCGCCGGTCTTGAACGGGTAGGGCAGCACCGTGGTGTCGGGCGCGATCTGCTTCTGCTTGGCGCCGTCGGCCAGGACTTCCTCGGTGACGACGAAGCCGCCGCCGACGGAGTAGTAGACGCGGTTCTGCAGCTCGTTGCCTTCGGCGTCGAAGGCGATGCAGCGCATGCCGTTGGCGTGCAGCGGCAGGCTCTGGCGCCGGTACATGACGAGGTCGCGGGCCTCGTCGAAGGCGACGACATGGTCGCCGCCCAGCGCGATGCGCTTGTCGTTGCGGATCGCGTCGAGGATGCCGGGGATGCTTTCGATGTCGACCGTGTCCGGCTCATGGCCGGCCAGGCCCAGCAGCACGGCCTTGTCCGAGCCGTGGCCCTTGCCGGTCGCGCCCAGCGAGCCGTACAGCCCGGTGGCCACGCGCACCGTGCGGTCGAGCACGCCCTCATGCCGCAGGCGCTGCACGAACATGCGCGCGGCGCGCATCGGCCCCACGGTGTGCGAGCTCGACGGCCCGATGCCGATCTTGAACAGGTCGAAAACGGAAACTGCCATGGCGGACCTCGTGGGTATTCCCTTGCGGGTATGCGCCGTCCGATCCTGCGCGCTCGTGACGCGCCGACCGTGCGGCCTTGAAAGAAGCTAGGCCAAAAAGAAGGCCGCGTCAGCGGCCTCCTTGATTCACCCTGATCACTCGTCAGCGTAGGCCGAGAGCGGAGGGCACGAGCAGACGAGATTGCGGTCGCCGTAGACGTTGTCGACACGGCCCACCGGCGACCAGTACTTGACGTGACGCAGCGCCGGGACCGGATAGGCCGCGTCGTCGCGGCTGTAGCCATGCGTCCACTCGGTCTTGAGCAGGCTCTCGGCGGTGTGCGGCGCGTTGAGCAGCGGGTTGTCCGTCTTGGACCAGGCGCCGGACTCGACCTTCGCGATCTCCTCGCGGATCTGGATCATCGCGGCGATGAAACGGTCCAGCTCGAACTTCGACTCGCTCTCGGTCGGCTCGACCATCAGCGTGCCGGCGACCGGGAAGGACAGCGTCGGCGCATGAAAACCGTAGTCGATCAGGCGCTTGGCGACGTCCTCGGCGGAGATGCCGGAGCTGTCCTTGAGCGGGCGCAGGTCCAGGATGCACTCGTGGGCCACGCCGCCGCCCTTGACGCCGTCGATGTTGCCGCTGAAGTGGATGTCGTAGTGGTCCGACAGGCGCGCGGCCACGTAGTTGGCCGACAGGATCGCGGTCTCGGTCGCGGCCTTCAGGCCGACTTCGCCCATCATGCGGATGTACATCCACGAGATCGGCAGCACCGCCGCGTTGCCCAGCGGCGCGGCGGAGACGGCGCCGATGGCGGTCTTCTCGCCCAGGCCGGCCGAGCGGTGCGCCGGCAGGAAGGGCACGAGGTCCTCGACCACGCAGACCGGGCCGACGCCCGGGCCGCCGCCACCGTGAGGGATGCAGAAGGTCTTGTGCAGGTTCAGGTGGGACACGTCGCCGCCGAACTGGCCCGGCGCCGCGATGCCGACCAGCGCGTTCATGTTGGCGCCGTCCACGTAGACGCGGCCGCCGTGTTCGTGCACCAGCGCGCAGATCTCCTTGACGTGGGTGTCGAAGACACCGTAGGTCGAGGGGTAGGTGATCATGATCGCGGCCAGGTTGGCGC
Organism: Roseateles sp. 22389; assembly: GCF_052044995.1. Classification (NCBI taxonomy): domain Bacteria; kingdom Pseudomonadati; phylum Pseudomonadota; class Betaproteobacteria; order Burkholderiales; family Sphaerotilaceae; genus Roseateles; species Roseateles sp. 22389. The sequence continues at coordinate 53,446 of NZ_JBQEOF010000014.1, read as the reverse complement.
TGTGCTGCTCGCACTTGGCCTTCAGGTCGGCCAGGTCGATGTTGCCTTCCTTGTCGCACTTGGTGACCACGACCTGCATGCCCACCATCTGCGCCGAGGCCGGGTTGGTGCCGTGCGCCGACTCGGGAATCAGGCAGATCTTGCGATGCGCGTCGCCACGCGACTCATGCCAGGCCTTGATGATCAGCAGGCCGGCGTACTCGCCCTGCGAGCCGGCGTTGGGCTGCAGCGAGACGCCCGCGTAGCCGGTGGCCTGGCACAGCCAGGACGTGAGCTGCTGGTCCAGCTGGGCGTAGCCCTGCAGCTGGCTCTGCGGCGCGAAGGGGTGCACCTGCGCGAACTCGGGCCAGGTGATGGGGATCATCTCGCTGGTCGCGTTGAGCTTCATCGTGCACGAGCCCAGCGGGATCATGCTGCGGTCCAGCGCCAGGTCCTTGTCGGACAGCAGGCGGATGTAGCGCAGCATCTCCGTCTCGGAGTGGTGGATGTTGAAGATCGGATGCGTCAGGTAGGCGCTGGTGCGCGCGAGCGCGGCCGGCACCAGCGTGGTCGGCGCCCCGGCCGCGGCGAAGGCGTCCGGCACCGGCTTGCCCTCGGCGAAGACGGTCAGCAGCGCCTGCACGTCGGCGCGGGTGGTGGTCTCGTCCAGCGTCAGGCTGATGCTGTCCTCGCTCGCGCGGCGCAGGTTCATGCCGGCGGCGACGGCGGCGGCCAGCACCGGGCCGGTGTGCGCGCCGGTCTTCACGTGCAGCGTGTCGAAGGCGGTCTCGTGGGCCAGCGTCAGGTCCAGCGACTTCAGGCCCTGCGCCAGCACGGCGGTGTAGGCGGCCACGCGCTGCGCGATGCGCTTGAGGCCCTGCGGCCCGTGATAGACGGCGTACATGCTGGCCACGACGGCCGGCAGCACCTGCGCCGTGCAGATGTTGGAGGTGGCCTTCTCGCGGCGGATGTGCTGCTCGCGCGTCTGCAGCGACAGGCGGTAGGCGGGCTTGCCGTGCGCGTCGACCGACACGCCGACCAGGCGACCCGGCAGCGAGCGCTTGAACTCGTCGCGGCAGGCCATGTAGGCGGCGTGCGGGCCGCCGGCGCCCATCGGCATACCGAAGCGCTGGGTGGTGCCGACGGCGATGTCGGCGCCTTGCTCGCCGGGCGCGGCGATCAGCGTCAGCGCCAGCAGGTCGGCCGCGGCCACCAGCAGGCCGCCGTGCGCGTGGACCGCATCGGCGATCGCCTGCAGCGGGCGCACCACGCCGGTCACGCCGGGGTACTGGACCAGCGCGCCGAAGCATTCGGCCTTGCCGGCGTCCTCGGCGGGGCCGACCTGGACGGTGATGCCCAGCGGCTCGGCGCGGGTGCGCACGACTTCCAGCGTCTGCGGCAGCACGTCATCGGCGACGAAGAAGGTCTGGCTCTTGCTCTTGCCCATGCGCGCGGCCAGCGTCATCGCCTCGGCGGCGGCGGTGGCTTCGTCCAGCATCGAGGCGTTGGCGATGGCCAGGCCGGTCAGGTCGCAGACCATGGTCTGGAAGTTGACCAGCGCCTCCATGCGGCCTTGCGAGATCTCGGCCTGGTAGGGCGTGTAGGCGGTGTACCAGGCGGGGTTCTCGAGGATGTTGCGCAGGATGACGCCCGGGGTCAGGGTGCCGTGGTAACCCTGGCCGATGAAGGACTTGAGGATCTGGTTCTTGCCCGCGATGGCCTTGAGCTCGGCCAGCGCCTGCGCTTCGGTCACGGCGTCCGGCAGGTCCATCTTCGCGGCGCGCTTGATGGCGGCCGGCACGATCGCGTCGATCAGCGCGGCGCGCGAGGCGCTGCCGATGGCCGACAGCATCAGCGCTTCGTCGTGCGCGTCGGGACCGATGTGGCGGGCGTGGAACTCGACGGCGTTCTCGAGTTCGGCGAAGGAGGGCAGGGCGGACATGGCGGGGCGATCCTGGAGGGAGAACTCCCTCTCCCGCTGGCGGGAGAGGGCAGGGGTGAGGGCGAGGGCTTAGGAGTTCTTCACCAGCTCGTCGTAGGCCGTGGTGTCCATCAGCCCGTCGAGTTCCGCCGGGTTGGACAGCTTGACCTTGAAGAACCAGCCCGACTTCAGCGGGTCGGTGTTGGCCAGCGACGGGTCGGCGCGCAGCGCCTCGTTGACCTCGACGATCTCGCCCGAGACCGGGGCGTAGACGTCGGCGGCGGCCTTGACCGACTCGACCACGCCGGCCACTTCCTTGGCGGCGAAGGACTTGCCGACGTCCGGCAGGTCCACGAACACGACGTCGCCCAGCGCGTCCTGCGCGTGGACCGTGATGCCCACGGTGGCGATGCCGTCGGTGGTGTCGACCCACTCGTGGTCGGGCGTGTACTTGATGCTCATGGAGAGGCTCCGTGCAATCGGATGGTTGGAACGGGAATCCCGAGGACGACTCGCGTCGGCTCGAGGGAACGGGGGACGAGGTGACCCAGGATCGCGGATCAGCCGCGGAAGTATCCGTTGGGCGTGAACGGCGTGGAAGAGACCGTCATCGGGGTGCGCTTGCCGCGGACTTCGGCGAAGAGCTCGGTGCCCAGCGCGGCGCACGGCGTCTGCACATAGGCCAGCGCCACCGGCTTGCCGACCGTCGGGCCCAGCGTGCCGCTGGTGACGACGCCGATCTCCTGGCCGTCGGCATTGACGAGCTTGGCGCCTTCGCGCACCGGCATGCGTTCGGAGCTCACCAGGCCCACGCGCTTGCGCGCGGCGCCTTCGGCGAACTGGCGGTCGATCACGGCCGCGCCCGGATACCCGCCGGCGCGGGCGCCGCCGGCGCGGCGCACCTTCTGGATCGCCCAGGTCAGGGAGGCCTCGACCGGCGTGGTCGTCGTGTCGATGTCGTGCCCGTACAGGCACAGGCCGGCTTCCAGGCGCAGCGAGTCGCGCGCGCCCAGGCCGATGGGCATCACCTCGGGCTGGGCCAGCAGCTTGCGGGCCAGCTCGACGCTGCGGTCGGCGGCGACGGAGATCTCGTAGCCGTCCTCGCCGGTGTAGCCCGAGCGGGTCACGAAGGTGGGGATGCCGTCCAGGTCGAAGAAGCCGCCGGTCATGAAGACCAGCTCGGCGACGCCCGGGTTCAGGCGCGACAGCGCGGTCACCGCCTGCGGGCCCTGCAGCGCGAGCAGCGCCTGGTCGGGCAGCGGACGCACCTCGCAGCGGCCCGACAGGTGCTTCTGCATATGAGCGATGTCCTGGTCGCGGCAGCCGGCGTTGACGACCACGAACAGGCCGTCGGTGCGGCGCGCCACCATCAGGTCGTCGAGGATGCCGCCGTCGTCGGCGGTGAAGAGCGCGTAGCGCTGCTTGAACATCCCGAGGTCGACGATGTCGACCGGCACCAGGGTCTCGAGCGCGGCAGCGGCGTCGTCGCCCACCAGCAGCACCTGGCCCATGTGGGAGACGTCGAACAGGCCGGCCTTGGCGCGGGTGTGCTTGTGCTCAGCCATCACGCCGGCGGGGTACTGGACCGGCATGTCGTAGCCGGCGAAGGGCACCATCTTGGCGCCCAGTTCCAGGTGCAGCGCGTGCAGGGGGGTCTTGTGCAGGGGCGTGTTCAGGTTCTGATCGGCGGACATGTCTCGCTCCGAGGGCATTCGTCATGACCACCCGACTGTGAACCGATCACGTCCGGGTGGGGGAGATGCCCTCGCTGTCCGCTTTACCTGAGAGATTGGCCGCCGGTGGTTGACCGGTGGCTTGCCCCTTCGGTGGACGGGCTCGACCGGTGGTCCGCCCCGCCTCTCTCCAGTGAGGACGCCCGATGTCTCGGGCGTTTCGTCAGTCCTTTTGCCTGAGCGTTCGCAGCGTGGGATCGCCAGTGCCACTGCGCCTTCGGCGGCCCCCGCGAGGGGGCTCTCTCCTGACAGGCGCGCATTGTAGTCATGGAAATGACCCGGTCCAGCCGGACGTGCACAATCGCGCCCATGCGACTCCTGCTGGTGGAAGACGACCTCATGATCGGCGAGCAGCTGCTCGGGCTGCTGCGCGCCGAAGGTTATGCCGTGGACTGGGTGCGCGACGGCGAGATCGCCGACACCGCGCTGCAATCCCAGACCTACGACCTGGTGCTGCTCGACCTGGGCCTGCCCAAGCGCGACGGCATGAGCGTGCTGCAGGCCCTGCGCGGGCGCAAGCAGACGGTGCCGGTGCTCATCGCCACCGCGCGCGACGCCACCGCGCAGCGGGTGGCCGGGCTCGATGCCGGGGCGGACGACTACGTGCTCAAGCCCTTCGAGCTCGACGAGCTGCTGGCCCGCATCCGCGCGCTGCTGCGCCGCGCCGCCGGCCGCGCCGAGCCGGTCTACGAGCACATGGGCGTGAGCATCAACCCCGCCACGCGCGAGGTCACCGCCAACGGCCATCCGGTGACGCTGTCGCAGCGCGAATGGGCGGTGCTGGAGCCGCTGCTGGCGCGCCCCGGCATGGTCCTGTCGCGCCAGCAGCTCGAGGAGAAGCTGTACGGCTGGAAGGACGAGATCAGCAGCAACGCCGTCGAGGTCTACATCCACGGCCTGCGCAAGAAGCTGGGCGCCGAGCTGATCCAGAACGTCCGCGGCGTCGGCTACCGCGTGCCCAAGGAATGAACGCGGGCCTGGAGCCCGACGCGCCGCGGCGCGGCCGGTTCGCGTTGCTGCCGCGCTCGCTGCGCTACCGGCTGCTGCTGTTCCTGCTGGGCGCGATGCTGACCAGCGCGCTGATCCAGGGCATGAGCGCCTACCGCAACGCGCTGATGGAGACCGACGAGATCTTCGACTACCAGATGCAGCAGGTGGCGCTGTCGCTGCGCGCGGGCATGGGCACCGGCCTGCCGCTGCCGCTGGGGGAGGAGCAGAGCATCGACCTGATCGTGCAGGTCTGGGGCCTGGACGGCACGCCGCTGTACCGCTCGGCCGGCCCGGACTGGCTGCCGCAGCGCGCGGTGCTGGGCTTCTCGAATGTCGCGCTGCGCGGCAAGCGCTATCGGGTCTTCGCGGTGCAGGGGCGTTTCCAGGTCGTGCAGGTCGCGCAGGACATCGCGGTGCGCCAGCGCATGGCGGGGCAGCTCGCGTGGCGCACGGTGCTGCCGACGGCGCTGATGCTGCCGATGCTGGCGCTGGTCGTGTGGTGGGTGGTCTCGCATTCGCTGGCGCCGCTGGAGCGGGTGCGCCAGCAGCTGTCGCGCCGCGCGGCGCAGGACCTGGCGCCGGTCGACGACGAGGACCTCCCCGCCGAGATCCAGCCGCTGGTCACCGAACTCAACGGCCTGCTGGACCGCGTGCGGCAGGCCTTCGAGCAGCAGCAGCACTTCGTGGCCGACGCGGCGCATGAGCTGCGCTCGCCGCTGGCGGCGCTGAAGCTGCAGCTGCAGTCGCTGCGGCGCGCGCCGGACGACGCCGCCCGCGCGCAGGCGCTGGAGAAGCTCGGGCAGGGCATCGACCGTGCGTCCCATCTGATCGAGCAGCTGCTCGCGCTGGCGCGGCAGGACAGTGCCAGGGCGCAGGCGCCGTCGCAGCCGATTGCGCTGGATGCGCTGTGCCGCGACGGCGTGATCGACGCGGCGACGCTCGCGCAGGCCCGTGGCATCGACCTGGGCATGGAGCGCTGCGATGCGGTGCTGGTGGACGGCCACCGCGAGGCACTGACCATGCTGCTGCGCAACCTGCTGGACAACGGCATCAAGTACGGGCGCAGCCGCGTCGACCTGAGCCTGGAGCGCAGCGGCGGACAGGCGCTGCTGGTGGTCGAGGACGACGGGCCCGGCATCCCCGACGCCGAGCGCGGCCGGGTCTTCGACCGCTTCTACCGTTCCGAGGCGCAGGCCCAGCAGGCCCCGGGCAGCGGCCTGGGCCTGGCGCTGGTGCGCAGCATCGCCGACGACCACGGCGCCAGCCTGCGCCTGGGGCACAGCACCGCGCTGGGCGGCCTGCGCGTGGAGCTGGCGATGCCGCTCTCGCGCGCCACGCCGGCCGTGGCGCCGTCCTTGCCGCCGACCTTGCCGCCCGCAGTGCCGCCGGCGCTGCCCCACGCCTGAAAGGGCACGCGCCATCGCCGCTTCACGGCGGGGCCACGGCGATTAAGAGCGACCTAAGCGAAGCTCCTCACACTTCGAACCATCGAATCGGCGCAAGGCCTCCGGGCCGACCGCCGGCAGCGAATCTGGAGGTTCAGATGGCTCAACAAGTGGAGAAGATGATTCCGGTGAAGAAGCTCGTGTGGGCGCTGGCCGCGGCTGGCGTGTTGGGTGCCGCGGGCGGTGCGCTGGCGATGCGCAACGCCAAGGTGACCCCGGTCTCGGACTCGGCGGCGACCACGCCGGCGCAAGCCGGTGAGGCGCAGGTCGCCGCGGTGACGACGCCGCTGGCCAACGCGGCCGCGCCGGCCGCGAACTTCACGCCGCCGCCGGCGGGCATGCCCGACTTCGCGCAGATCGCCGCGGCGCAAGGGCCGGCGGTGGTCAACATCAGCGTGTCCGGCACGGTGAAGACGCGTGCCGCGCGCGTGCCGCAGATCGATCCGGACGATCCGTTCTACGAGTTCTTCCGTCGCTTCGGCGTGCCCGGCATGCCCGGTGGCCCGAATGGCGGCGGCGAGGGCGGCAGCCGCGAGATCCGCGGCCAGGGCTCGGGCTTCATCGTCAGCGCCGACGGCGTGATCCTGACCAACGCCCACGTCGTGCAGGACGCGCAGGAAGTGGTGGTCAAGCTCACCGACCGCCGCGAGTTCCGCGCCAAGGTGCTGGGCAGCGACAAGTCGACCGACGTCGCGGTGCTCAAGATCGAGGCCAAGAACCTGCCGACGGTGCACCTGGGCGCGACCCGCGACCTGCGCGTCGGCGAATGGGTGCTGGCGATCGGCTCGCCCTTCGGTTTCGAGAACAGCGTCAGCGCCGGCGTGATCAGCGCCAAGGGGCGCTCGCTGGGCCCGGACGAGAGCCGCGTGCCCTTCCTGCAGACCGACGTCGCGATCAACCCCGGCAATTCCGGCGGCCCGCTGTTCAATGCGCGCGGCGAGGTGGTCGGCATCAACTCGCAGATCTACAGCGCGTCGGGTGGCTACCAGGGCCTGTCCTTCGCCATTCCGGTCGAGGTGGCCAACAAGGTCCGCCAGCAGATCGAGAAGGGCGGCAAGGTGCAGCACGCCAAGCTGGGCGTGATGGTGCAGGAGGTCAACCAGGGCTTCGCCGATTCCTTCAAGCTGGACCGTCCCGAGGGCGCGCTGGTCGCCAACGTCGAGGAGAACGGCCCCGCCGCCAAGGCCGGCCTGCGCTCGGGCGACGTGATCCTGGGCTTCAAGGGCCAGCGCATCGTCTCCAGCGGTGACCTGCCGGCGCTCGTGGACCAGTCGCTGCCCGGCGACAAGGTCGACATCGAAGTCTGGCGCAACGGCAAGCGCGAGACCATCACCGCCACGCTCGGCGACGCGAACGAGAAGGGCGCGAAGCTGGCCAAGGCCGGCGGCGACGCCGATGGCGACCACGCCAAGCTCGGCCTGGCGCTGCGTCCGCTGCAGCCCGAGGAGCGCCGCCAGCTCGGCACCCGCGACGGCCTGCTGATCCAGGAAGTGGGCGAGGGCAGCGCCGCGGCGCGTGCCGGCGTCCGTCCGGGCGACGTGCTGCTGGCCGTCAACGGCACGCCGGTGCAGTCGGTCGAGCAGGTCCGCGGCGCGGTCAAGGGCGCGGAGAAGTCGGTCGCGCTGCTGGTGCAGCGCGGCGCCGACAAGATCTTCGTGCCGGTGCGCATCGGCTGATGACCTGAACCGTTCTCCCAACCAACCGCTGCCTGTGGCGGTTGCTCCGTGGGGCCCGCGCGTGGTGGCGCGGGCCCCTTTTTTTCGGCGGCCTCGCGCTGGCATCATGCGCGGCATGTCCTCGTCCCGATCGACCCCATCCGCACCACGCCCCCCCGAAGCCTCGCCCGGTGAGCCGGCCCTG
>NZ_JBQEOF010000014.1:7769-45512 GCF_052044995.1 Roseateles sp. 22389 | reverse complement strand
GCGCGAGCGCAGCCAGCGTGCGATCGACGCCTTCATCGAGGCCCTCTGGATCGAGGAGGGCCTGTCGCGCAACACGCAGCTGGCCTATCGCCGCGACCTGCAACTGCTGGCCGACTGGCTGGCGGCCGAGCCGCGTCTGGCGCTGGACGACACCCGCGAGCAGGACTTGTTCGGCTACGCGGCCGCGCGACACGAGGGCGGCAAGGCGACCTCCGCGAACCGGCGGCTGTCGGTGTTCAAGCGCTACTTCCGCTGGGCCTTGCGGGAACGCCGGCTGGAGCGCGATCCCACCCTCAAGCTCAGCGCCGCCAAGCAGCCGGTGCGCGTGCCCAAGACGCTGCACCAGACCCAGGTCGAGGCGCTGCTGGACGCGCCCGACGTCGGCACCGCGCAGGGGCTGCGCGACCGCGCGATGCTCGAGTTGATGTACGCCAGCGGCCTGCGCGTCACCGAGCTGGTGACGCTCAAGAGCGTGCATGTCGGCCTGCGCGAGGCGGTGCTGCGCGTCACCGGCAAGGGCGAGAAGGAGCGGCTGGTGCCCTTCGGCGAGGAGGCGCACGCCTGGCTGATGCGCTACCTGCAGGAGGCGCGTCCGCAGCTGCTGAGCGCGCGCAACACCGATGACCTCTTCCTGTCCCGCTTCGGCCAGGCGATGACGCGCGAGACCTTCTGGCGCATCGTCAAGAAATACGCGGTGGTGGCGGGCATCACCAGCCCGATCTCGCCGCACACGCTGCGGCATGCCTTCGCTACGCACCTGCTGAACCATGGCGCGGACCTGCGCGCGGTGCAGCTGCTGCTCGGCCATGCCGACCTGTCCACGACGCAGATCTACACGCACGTGGCGCGGGAGCGCCTGAAGGCGCTGCATGCGGCGCACCATCCGCGGGGTTGAGCGCGCGCTTGAAGGCGAGGCTGAGCGCGAGCCTGAGCGCCGGTCGCGCCGGCGCCGCCTCAGTCCACCGGCAGGCCCGCCGGCGGCTTGATCTCCTCCAGGCAGATCATCGACCGCACGTCCGCGACGCCGTCCAGCTGCATCAGCTTGTCGGTGAGGAACTTGGACAGCGCCTGCAGGTCGCGCGCCACCACCTTCAGCAGGTAGTCCGAGTCGCCCGAGACGGTGTGGCACTCCAGGATCTCGGGGAAGTCGCGGATCAGCGACTCGATCTCGCGCACGCGGGCGAAGGCCTGCGCGGTGATGTTCAGGCTGACATAGGCGGTGACGCCCAGCCCGAGCGCCAGCGGCGCCACGTCGGCGCGATAGCCCCGCAGCACGCCACGTTCCTCCAGCGCGCGCACGCGGCGGAAGCACTGCGGCGCGGACAGGTGGACCTGTGCCGCCAGGTCCACGTTGGACATGCGGCCGTCGCGCTGCAGCGCCTCCAGGATGCGCAGGTCGATCGCGTCCAGCGTCACCGGCCCGAGGGGGCGGGGGCGCGCCGGCGCCGCGGCCGGCCGGCCCGCGCTGATCGCCGGGGCGGGAACGGATCGAGGCGGCTTCTTGTCCAACTTGTTCATCGGCGAGGTCGTGATGAGGAATTGTTGCGATTCTAGGGATTCGCGTGAACGAAGCGTGCGTGAGAGCGCGCTGCCCGCAGCGAACGCGACGCCGTCATCGGCGAGAATCGCGCCCCATGGATCACAGCTTCCTCTCCGCCCTCATCCTGCTGCTGCTGGTGCTCGACCCGCTGGGCAGCCTGCCGATCTTCATCCCCATCATGCGGGCCGTGCCGCGCGAGCGCCGGCTGAAGGTCGCGCTGCGCGAGGTCGGCATCGCCTTCGCGGTGCTGCTGGCCTTCATGTTCCTGGGCGAGGGCTTCCTGCGCCTGATGCACCTGTCGGAGCGCTCGCTCGAGGTGGCCGGCGGCGTGATCCTGATCATCATCGCGATCCGGATGATCTTCAGCCATGCCGGCGAGTCGGCCTACGGCGTGGACACCGGACGCGAGCCCTTCATCTTCCCGCTGGCGGTGCCGCTGCTGGCCGGCCCGTCCGCGATGGCGACGGTGCTGCTGCTGGCCTCGCGCCAGCCGGACCGGGTGGCTGAATGGATCGGCGCGCTGTTCACCGCGATGGTCATCTCCTTCCTCGCGCTGATCCTGGCCGACCGCATCCGCAAGCTGCTGGGCGACTCGGTGGTCTCGGCGCTGGAGAAACTGATGGGCCTGGTGCTGACCGCCATCGCGGTCGAGATGATCCTGTCGGGCCTGAAGCGCTACTTCGTCGGCGGGCTCTGATCGGCTGAATTGGCCGGCCCGGTCCGCGCGGCCTGCGCCGCGCGCTATTCCGCCGCCATCATGCCGTAGACCGCGACGTCGTTGTCGTACCAGCGCTCCACGCCGCGATAGCGCATGCCGAGCTTGGTCATCACATGCGAGGACGCCTCGTTGGCCGGGTCGCAGACGGCCACCAGCTGCGGCGCGCGCAGGTCGTCGAAGGCGAAGGCGGCCATGCGGCGCGCGGCCTCCGAGCCGTAGCCGCGGTTCCAGCGGTCGCGCCGCAGGCGCCAGCCGATCTCGTGCGGATTGGCCGCGTCGCGGCCCAGGTGCTGGATGCAGCCGGCGCCGACGATCTCACCGGTGTCGATCTCGAAGAAAGTCCACCAGCTGTAGCCCCATTCGGCCCAGCGCGCCTTGACGCGGTCGATCATCGCCTGCGTGTCCTCGAGCGTGTCGGGCTTGCCCGTGATGTAGCGCATCACGTCCAGGTCGCGATTCATCTCGAACAGGCCGTGCAGATGCGCATCGGTCATGGGCTCCAGGCGGAGCCGGGCGGTGGTCAGTGAGGTCATCGGGCGACTGTACGGCGGTTCAGCGGTTCAGCGGGCATGACGCCGGTCATCCGTCGGCCTCGGCGGCCTCGGCGGCCAGCTCCTCGGCCGTGCGCCGCAGCGCCGAGAGGTCGAGCTCCTCCGGCGGCAACGCGCCGTTGAGCCAGCGGATGCGGCAGCGGCCGGCGCGTTTGGACTCGAACATGGTCTGGTCGGCGCGGCTCATCAGCACCTCCGGGTCGACGCCGTCCAGCGGGTAATGCGCCACGCCGAAGCTGCTGCCGACCTGCACCGTCACGCCGCTGGACAGCCGCACCGGGGCGAGGATCTCGCGCAGCAGCCGCTCGCAGGCCGGCCGGCTGTCGGCCACCGCGGGCAGCGGGGTCAGCAGCACGACGAACTCGTCGCCGCCCAGCCGCGCGGCCGTGTCCGAGCCCCGGATGCCGCTGGACAGCCGCTGCGCGACGACCTGGAGCACCTCGTCGCCGGCGTCGTGGCCGTGGGCGTCGTTGATGGCCTTGAAGCCGTCCAGGTCCAGGTAGGCGACCGCCATCTTCTGCGATTGCCGCTGCGCCACGGCCATCGCCTGGCGCAGCCGGTCGGCCAGCAGCACCCGGTTGGGCAGGCCGGTGAGCGCGTCATGGAAGGCGGCCCGCTCCACGCGCGCCTCGTGCGCCTTGCTCTGCGTGATGTCGGCCATCATCCAGAGCGTCGTGTCCACGTCGCGCTCGCCCGGCAGCGCCACGCCGTTGAGGTCGATCCAGACCAGGCTGCCGTCCTTGCGCCGCATCTGCAGCTGGCTGCGGTAGTGGCCGCCGCGGCTCAGCACCGGATAGGCATTGCGGCCCAGCGCGGCGAAGGTGTCCTCGTCGACATAGAGCTCGCGCACCGGCAGGCCGAGCATCTCGTCGGCGCCGTAGCCGAAGAGCTGTTCCAGCGCGCGGTTCTTCCAGACGATGCGTCGGCCGCGCAGCTTGGCGATGGCGATGACGTCGGCGTCCAGCATCGCCTGCTGGTCCAGCGTCAGGCGGCGCAGGTCCTCGGTCATCGCGTCGGCCAGCGCCTGCGCCCGCGCCCGGCCGGCCGCGAGCAGGTAGGTCGTGGCCGACAGCAGCGCGGTCAGCAGCAGGCCGATCAGGCCCGGCCCCCAGCCCGCCGCGTCGATGACGGCGCGCTCGTAGGCGGTCGTCAGCGCGGCCTCGAGCCGGAACGCCCGCCCGGCGATCTCCACCCGGCGCTCGGCCGCCACCACGCGGAGGTCGAAGGCGGGCCGCGCGCTCGGCGCGGCATCCAGCGGCTGGATGCCGGTGCTGGAGTCGAGCAGCAGGTCCTCGGTCGCGGTCTGGTCGTCGACCAGCAGGCGGAAATCCATCGGCGCCGCCGCCAGGCCTTCCTTGAGCCCGTGCAGGATCTCCTGCGCCACCAGCGGCGCGTAGAGCAGGCCCAGCAGCGCCTGGCGCCGCTGGGCGGCGTCGATCGGGTCGGCGCCGTCGCGGAACACCGGCACCAGCAGCACCATGCCGGGGCCGTGCGCGTGGTCCTGCACCAGCGGCACCGGCGCCGACAGCGTGGCTTCGCCGGTGGCGATGGCGCGCTCGATCGCGCGCCGCCGGATCGCCTCCGAGCCCAGGTCGAAGCCCCAGGCCGCGTAGTTCTGCGACAGCGGCTCGATGTGCGCGACGACGAACAGGTCGGGCGCGTCGCCCCGGCTGCGCACGGTGAACTGCGGCGCGCCGTTGGCGCGCTCGGCGGCGATGAAGGCGGGCAGGTCAGCGCGCTTGACCCGCGGCACGAAGCCGAAGCCGCGCACGCCGGGGAATTCGCGCGTCAGGTCGCGCGACTGGACGTAGGCGCGGAAGGATTGCCGGTCGACGCGCCCGCCCAGCGCGGCCAGTGCGCCGCGCGCGCCCTTGAGGCCGTACACCGGCTGGACGAAGCGCTGGACGATGTCGCGCTCCAGCCGCTCCATCTGGGCGTCGAGCAGGCGATGGGCCTCGGCCACGACGCGGTTGCGGTTCCACAGCATCGCGCTGAGCGTCAGCGCCAGCCCGGCCAGCAACACCAGCAGCGCGCCGACGACGGCGGGCATCGGCAGGTCGCCGGCCCCGGAGGATGGTGCGGGCGTGGGCGCTGGGGCCGGGAGCGGGGACGCGAGGTCGTGCGCTGGAGCGTCGTGCACGGGCGGGGCGGCGGGGCCGCTGGGCGTGGACACAGCCGGGTACTTTAGAGCAGCCGCCGCGCGGCGGCATGGCGTCCCTGCGGCGCGTCCGGATTCGTTACATCTGCCGCGACGCGTCGCCGCGCAAGCGCCTATCCTCCCTCGCTCAAGGGGGCGGCGCGCGGCTTGCTCCTGTGCTGCAATCAATCCTCATCTCCGGCGAAGGCGGGCAGCATGGCTCAAGACTCGGACAGGGGCCCCGGGGCCTGGTGGGCATTCCTGAGGCGGCGCTGGGTGGCGCGCCGCGACCCGCCCGCGCGGGTGGCCGCGGCGGACGAGGCGCAGTTGATGGACGGCCTCAAACGCGAGGCCGCCCGGGCGCAGCGCCATCGCCACGACGGCGTGCTGATGCTGCTGGAACTCGATCCCTGGACCCGCCTGCAGCAGCAGCACGGCCAGGAATGCCTGCAGGCGCTGGACGAGCGCCTGGACCAGCTGATGCGGCAGCAATTGCGCGGCGGCGACTGGCTGCTGCCGCTGCCGCGCGGCGTCTGGGCCGCCTACCTGCCGTGCACCGATCCACTGGGCGCGCTGGACGCGGCCGACCGGCTGCGGGCGCGCGTCGCGACGCTGGACTACCGCTGGCAGGGCCAGTCGCTCCCTTTGAGCGCGAGCCTGGGCCTGGCCCATTGGCAGGACTGGCGGCGCGAGCCGCAGCAGGGTGCTGACCAGCTGCTGCAGCAGGCGCGCCAGGCGCTGGCGATGGCGCGCGGCGCCGGCTGCAACTGCGTACGCGCCTACGCGGCGATGCCCTCCGGCCGCAACCGCTACAGCGGAACGCGCCCGGCCTGACGCCGTCGTCCGTCGTCCGCCATCCCGCGGCCATCGGCCCGCGGTCCGTCCGTGGTCGGTGGCGCTACAGCGGCACCCGGCCGGCGTAGCCGGTCATCTCCAGGTAGCCCCAGCCCAGCCCGCGGCCGGCCTCGTCGCTCACGCGCGCCACGCCCTCCCAGTACGGGAAGCCGGTGCTGAGCCGGGTGTCGATCTCCTGGGCCGCGTAGGCCGCCTCGACGAGCAGCACGCCGCGCGGCGTATGGATGCGCCAGCGCACCGGGTAGGTGGCCCGGCTCACCGGGCTCTTCCAGAAGGCCAGCGGCTCGAAGCGCAGTTGCTGGTCGAAATCGACCGGCGCGCCGCCTTGCGCGCCGCGCCAGCTGCCGCCGGTCCAGATCACCGCGCCGTCGTGCGCGCGCATCTGGAACAGCGTCAGCGAGGAGCCGTCGTCCAGGTTCAGGCCGAGCCAGTCCCAGCCGACCGCCCGGTCCGGCGCGGCGTCGGCGCCGCGACCGAGGTACTGGTTGCTCCACTCGTGGTCCAGCCAGGCGCTGGCCCGCACCGTGCGCGTGCCGCCGTCGCGCAGCGCGAGCCGGCCGCTGCCGGCCAGCTGCGGCTCGCTGACGTAGCGGCTGGCCTGCTGCGCGCCGGGGCCCTTGCGCGACCAGCCCGCGCGGCCCTGCAGCAGCGGCGCCAGCGGCGCGTCCAGCGTCAGCGCGAGCGCGAAGCCTGCGTGCTCGCTGGGCATCGACAGCGCATAACGGCTGCGGCCGTCGGGGCCGTCGCTGCGCCGCAGCTGCCAGGCGCCCAGGCGCACGCGGGTGTCGTCGGTGTCGGCGCGCGCGTTGGCGAAGCCGTGGCGCAGCACCTGCTGGTCGTGCAGCAGCCGCTGGCGCCCGAGGTCCGAGATCGCCGCGTGGCCCAGCATCACCTGGTCCGGCGCGAAGGCCGACGACAACGGACGCTGGAGCGCATGGCGGACGCGGAAGAAGGTGAGCTGGAAGCCGAAGTCCGGCCGCGTCGTCTCGCCGGCGCGCCCGTCGACCCGCAGCACGCCGGTGACGTACCACCACTCGATGCGGGTCTCGGGGTGCGCGCCGTGGTCGCGGGGAAAGCGCAGTGGCGCGTCGGACAGCGTCTCGTCGGTCGGCGTGGCCTGCGCGCGGGCCAGCCCCATCGCGCCGAGGCCGGCGAGCGCGCCCAGCAGCGGTCGTCGTCCGATCATCACCAGTCCTCCCGCACCGCGCGCAGCGCCTCGCCCCGGCCGGCGCGCAGCGCGCGGGCGCTGGCCCAAGCGGCGGTCACGCCGGTGGCGACCAGGCTGGCCGCGAGCAGCGCCGCGACCCGGCCCGCCGGCACCGACCAGTCCATGCTCCAGTGGAAGCTCTGCGGATTGAGCCGGAACACCAGCACCGCGCTGATCGCCAGGCCGACGACCAGTCCCATCAGCGCGCCGGCCACCGCCTGCAGCAGGCTCTCGGCCAGCACCAGCCGGCGCAGCATCGCGCGCGTCAGTCCCAGGTGCAGCAGCAGGCCGAATTCCCGCCGGCGCGCCAGCAACTGCGCCGACAGGCTGGCCGCGACGCCGAACAGCCCCAGCCCCAGGCCCACCGCCTGCAGCCAGTAGGTGATGGCGAAGCTGCGGTCGAAGATCGCCAGCGAGAAGCGGCGGAGCTCGCCGGCGGAGGCGATCTCCAGCGAGTCCGGCGCCCCCGAGGCCTCGCGCAGCGCCTGCTGCGCCGCGACCGGATCGGCGCCGGGCCGCAGCCACAGCGCCAGCTCGGTGATCGCCGCGTCGCCGCTGAGCCGTTCCCAGTCGCGCCGCTCCATCAGCACCGCACCGGTCTGGCGGCTGTAGTCGCGCCAGATCGCCTTCACCGCGACCGGCAACTGCCGGCCCTCCAGCCGCAGCGTGAAGCGGTCGCCGGGCGCCAGGCGCAGCTCGTCGCGCATCGCCTCGTTGATGTAGACCGGCTGCACGCCGTCCGGCAGCGCGACCGCCTCGCCCTGCAGCGGCAGGCGGTGGTCCAGCGGCCGTGCCAGCAGCGTCGTGCTGCCGGTCATGCCGCGCACGGTGAAGCCGATGTCGCGGGTGCGCTGCGCCGCCACGCGGTCGATGCCGGGCAGCCGCGCGGCCGAGGCGGCGAGCCCCGGCGGCATCGGCTGGCCCTGCTGGGCGCTGTCGCGGGCGGTCTGGCGCAGGTAGAGATCGGCCGGCAGCATGTCGCTCAGCCATTGGTCCAGGGACTGGCGGAAGCTCGCGACCATCACCAGCATCGCCACCGCGAGCGCCAGCGCGACCAGCACGCCGGCGATCAGCCGGCCGGCCTCGCCCGCCTGGTCGCGGGCGCGTTCCACCGCCAGCAGCGGCAGCGCGCGTCGCGCCGCCCAGCCGCGCAGCAGGCCGGTGATCGCGCGCAGCACGAAGGGCACGCTGCCCAGCGCGCCCAGCAGCAGCGCCACCATCGCGGCGTAGGCGCCCAGCGGCAGCCCGAGCACCGGCCGCATCGCCGCCAGTGGCAGCGCGGCCAGCAGCAGCGCCGGACCGATCCACCACCAGCGGCCCGTGTCGCCGCCGCTGCCCAGGCCCTTGAGCACCTGGGCGACCGGCAGCCGGCGCAGCCGCGCCAGTGGCAGCGCCGCCGCACCCAGGCTGACCAGCGGGCCGAGCGCGAGCAGGCCCACGATCGACGCCGTCGAGAGCCGCAGCGCGGGCCGGCCGCCGCTGAGCCCGGTCAAACCGCTGCCCAGGTCGCCGCCGAGCGCCTGCAGCCCGAGTTCCGCCAGCCCGATCGCCAGGCCCAGGCCCAGC
This sequence comes from Roseateles sp. 22389, assembly GCF_052044995.1. Classification (NCBI taxonomy): domain Bacteria; kingdom Pseudomonadati; phylum Pseudomonadota; class Betaproteobacteria; order Burkholderiales; family Sphaerotilaceae; genus Roseateles; species Roseateles sp. 22389. The sequence goes on along the minus strand of NZ_JBQEOF010000014.1, from coordinate 36,938 downwards.
ACCGCGCCGGCCAGGCCCAGCGCCAGCGCCTCGGACACCAGCAGCGCCAGGCGCTGCCTTGCGCTCATGCCCAGCACGCCGAGCAGCGCCAGCTGCGGCAGGCGCTGCGCCACCGACAGGCTGTGCACCGCGAAGACCATGAACGCGCCGACGAACAGCGCCATCAGCGACAGCACGCCCAGGTTGAGCCGGTAGGCGCGCGTCAGGCGGCGGGCGTCGTCGGCCTGCTGGCGAGCCTGGTCCTCGGGCGCGTGCGCCGACACGCCGGGCGGCCAGGCCGCCGGCACCGCGTGGCCGGTGGCCATGCGCAGCAGGATGGCGTCGAGCTGGCCCGGACGATGCAGCAGTTGCTGGGCCCAGGCGATGTCCATGATCACCAGCGCCTGCTGGCGATCCGGCACCCGGCCGACGATCGGCAGCGGGGCGGGCTCGCCGGGCAGGTCCACGCGCAGACCAGCGGGGGCCTCCAGGCCGAGCCGCGTCCAGGCGGCGTCGCTGACCAGCAGCGCGGGCTCGCGCAGCGCGCGGCCGAGGTCCGCGCCGTCCATCCGCGGCAACCACTGCGGATGGAAGGCGCCGATCTGGAACAGGTCCAGGCCGATGAGCCGCACCCGCTGCCATTGGCCGTCGCGTCCCTGCAGCCGGATGCTCGCGTCGAGCCGGGGCGCGATCGCGGCGATGTCCTCGCGCGCGGCGAGCTCGGCGAAGAAGCGGTCGGACAGCGGCGCGGCGCCGGCGGTGGCGCCGAGTTCGACATCGGCCTGCGCGCTGCTCTGCCGCGCGGCCGATTCGAACTGCGCCAGGGCCGAGGCATTGATCCAGTGGACCGCGCCCGCGAGCGCCAGGCCCAGCGCGATCGTCAGCAGCGCGGCGAGCTGCCGGCCCCACTGCAGGCGCAGCGCGGGCCAGGACAGCTGCCACCACCAGCCCCAGGCGCGCCGCAGGCCGGCGAGCGGGGCGTGGCGGCCGGTGTCGCGCGGCGGGGAGACGGTCGGGGCGCTCATGCGGTGGGGACGGGCAATCGGCGGGCTCGGGCGTCGCGCCCTCAGGCCTCGACGAGGCGGCCGTCCTCCAGCCGCAGGCGCCGGTCCGCGAGCTCGGCGGCATGGGCCGAGTGCGTCACCAGCAGGCAGGCCGCGCCCTGGTCGCGCAGCTGCTGGCGCAGCAGCCGCATGACCTGGTCGGCATGGGCGGGATCGAGGTTGCCGGTGGGCTCGTCGGCCAGCACCAGCACCGGGCGGTGCACCAGCGCGCGGGCGATGGCCACGCGCTGCAACTGGCCGCCGGAGAGCTGGCGCGGCAGGTGGCGGGCTTGCGCGCCCAGGCCGACCGCGTCCAGCATCTCCTCGACGCGGCGCGCGTCGGGCTTGCCCTGCAGCAGCAGCGGCAGCGCGACGTTGTCCCGCACGGTCAGGTGGGGCAGCACGTGGAAGGCCTGGAACACGAAGCCGAGTTGCTCGCGACGCAGCCGGGCCTGGCCGGATTCATCCAGGGCGAGCAGGTCGCGGCCCTGCAGCACCACCTGGCCGCGATCCAGCGGCTCGAGCGCCGCGAGTCCGTTCAGCAGCGTGGACTTGCCGCTGCCGGATTCGCCGAGCAGCGCCAGCATCTCGCCGCGATGCAGCGTCAGCGAGAGGTGCTCGAACAGGGTTTGCGCGCCGTAGCGCTTGGTCAGGCCGGTGGCGGTGAGGAGGGGGACGTCCATCGTCGAGCTCAGTCGGCGCCGGCAGTGGCGGTGTCGTCGGCGAGCGCGATCAGCTGTTCGAGCGCGTCGGGCGCTTCCGCCGCCACCACGCGCCGCGCCGGCATGCTGCGCAGCCAGGTGATCTGGCGCTTGGCGAGTTGCCGCGTCGCGGCGGTGCCCAGTTCGCGCAGGGCCGCGAGGTCGGGCGCGGCTTCGTTGGCGTCGAGCAGTTCCCAGGCTTGCCGATAACCGACGCAGCGCATCGACGGCAGCCCCAGGTGCAGGTCGCCGCGGGCGCGCAGGCACCGCACCTCGTCGATGAAGCCCTGTTCGATCATCAGCTCGAAGCGCTGCGCGAGGCGCTGGTGCAGCCAGGCGCGCGCCGCGTCCGAGGGCTCCAGGGAGATCAGCGGCCAGTCGACGCCCTGCGCGCGCTGGCGCCGGTAGAGCGCCGACATCGGTTCACCGCTGAGCAGGCAGACCTCGAGCGCGCGCTGGATGCGCTGCGCGTCCAGCGGCGCTAGGCGGGCGGCGGTGTCCGGATCCAGCGCGGCCAGCCGCGCATGCATCGCGGGCCAGCCGTCGCGGGCGGCCTCGGCATCGAGTTGCGCACGCAGCGCCGGGTCGGCCTGCGGCAGCTCGGACAGGCCGTCGAACAGCGCCTTGAAATAAAGCATCGTGCCGCCGACCAGCAGCGGCCGCGCGCCGCGGGCCTGGATCTCGGGCACCAGCCGCAGCGCGTCGCGGACGAACTGCGCCGCCGAGTAGCTCGCGGTCGGCTCGAGGACGTCGATCAGGTGATGCGGCACCGCGGCGAGTTCTTCCGGCGTCGGCTTGGCGGTGCCGATGTCCATGCCGCGGTACACCAGCGCGGAGTCGACGCTGATGATCTCCACCGGCTGGCGGCGCGCGATCGCGAGCGCGGCCGCTGTCTTGCCGCAGCCCGTCGGCCCGGCGAGGCACAGCGGCCGCAATGCCGGCGGCGGGCAGGGCGCGACCGCGGCGGCCGTTGCGGCCATCGCGGCCGGCGCTTCGATCAAAAGCGCTCCCAGGGTGCGAGGTAGCGCCACTGGCCCGGCGGCAGCTGGCCCAGCGGGATGCGGCCGATGCGCACGCGCTTGAGCGCCAGCACCTTCAGGCCGACCAGCTCGCACATGCGGCGGATCTGGCGCTTGCGGCCCTCGCGCAGGACGAAGCGCAACTGGTCCTCGTTGGCCCAGCTGACCTTGGCCGGCTTGAGCTGGACNCTCGAGGCCGTGGTTCAGCAGCGCGATCGCCTTCGGATCGAGCTGGTGCTGCGGATGCTGCCCGGCGTCGCCGTGCTCGAGGGCGACGCGCACCAGGTATTCCTTCTCGACGTCGGAGTCCTCGCCGATCAGGTGGCGCGCGATGCGGCCGTCCTGCGTCAGGACCAGCAGGCCGGTGGAGTCGATGTCCAGCCGGCCGGCGGGCGCGAGATTGCGGCCGTGGCCGGGTGCCCAGTGGATCTTGGCGGGATCCTCGCCCCAGTGCGTGTCGGCCTTGACCAGCACCGACGCCGGCTCGTAGCCGTCCTCGGCCTGGCCGGAGACATAACCGATGGGCTTGTGCAGCAGGATGGTCACGCGCTGCGCCTGCTGCTCGCGGGCGGCGGGATCGACTTCGATCTTCGCGTCCGGGCCGACGCGCTGGCCCAGCGTCGCGGGCTCGCCGTCGACGGTGACCCAGCCGGCCTCGATCCACTCGTCGGCTTCGCGGCGCGAGGCCAGGCCGAGTTCGCTCATGCGCTTGGACAGGCGTTCGCCGGCGTCGGGATCGGCCAGGCGCACCGGTGCGGGTTGACGCGGCGCGTCCGGCTGGCGCGGACGGTCGGTGCGCTCGGCGCGCTCCTCGCGTTCGGCGCGAGCGTGGACGTCGCCCGGATGGGCGGCGCCCCGATCACCGACGGGCGCGCGGCGCGGCCGGTCCTCGCCGTGACGGAAGCCGGGATTCGCGCCCGGGCCCGAACCGTAGCGCGAGCCTTCGGCGCCGCGGCCGTAGCGGTCGCCGCCCCGTTCATCGCGACGCGGACGGTCGCCGTAGCCGCGGTCCCCCGCCGGGCGGTCCCCGAAGGGACGGTCGCGCTGAGGACGGTCTCCCTGGGGGCGCTCGCCAAAAGCGCGTGGGCCCTGAGGACGGTCGCCGTAGCCGCGGTCCCCTTGCGGGCGGGCGGGGCGGTCACCGTAACGGTCGCCGCCGCGGTCGTCGCGGCGCGGACGGTCTCCCTCGAAGCGGGAACGGTCCTCTTGGCGCGGGCGGTCGTTGTCACGCGGGCGATCGCCGTAGCGGGAACGATCCCCTTGCGAGCGGTCTTCGTAGCGGGGGCGATCTCCGTGCGGACGGTCGCCGTAGCGACCGCGGTCGCCCTGGGGACGGTCGCTGTGGGCGCGGCGTTCGTCGCCGCCCCGGTCAGGGCGGGCGCCGAAACCACCACGGTCCTCGCGCGGGCCGCGGTCGGCGCGATCGCCGTAGCCGCCTTCGCGTTGCGGGCGGCCGGGGCCGCCGCGGCGTTCATCCCGGCCTTGCGGACCGCGCGCGTCGCGGTGGCGATCGTCGCCGCGCGGATCACGGCGCTCCTGGCGACCTTCCTCGGCGCGGCGCTGCTGGAACGAGGCCTCGCGTTCGGCGCGCTCGGCCTGGGCCTTGGCCAGCGTCGGGCGCGGCTTGTTGACACCCTGGCCACGCAGCGGCGCGCGGCGGGGGCCCTTGTCCGGACCGTCCGCGGATTTGGCGTCGGCCGATTTGTTCTTGTTGAGCTTGAGCGTGGCCATGTCGGTACTGCTTCTGGTGAAAGGGTGGATCGCCGATGCGAACGGGAAAGCGGGCGGGGCGAGCGGCGACGGCTCAGCGTCCGCGCAGGAACAGCGCGTCGAGATCGCGGAGGGTCAGTTGGCGCCAGGTCGGGCGGCCGTGGTTGCACTGGTCGGCGCGTTCGGTGCGTTCCATGTCGCGCAGCAGCGCGTTCATCTCGTCGATCGTCAGCTGCCGGTTGGCGCGCACCGCGCCATGGCAGGCCATCGTGGCCAGGATCTCGTGCTGGGCGCGCTCGATCGCATGGCTGGCGTCGAACTGTGCCAGCTCAGCCAGCACGCCGCGGGCCAGCTCCACCACGTCGCCGCCAGCCAGCAGCGCCGGCCGCTCGCGCACCGCCAGCACCTTGGCCGACAGCGGCGAGATGTCCAGGCCGAGCCGGCGCAGCGTCTCCGCCTGCGCCTCGGCGGTGGCGATCTCGGCCGGCGTCGCGGCGAAGGTCACCGGGATCAGCAGCGGCTGGGAGTCGATGCGGGTCTCGCCGAGCGCGGCCTTGAGCCGCTCGTAGACGACGCGCTCATGGGCCGCATGCATGTCGACGATCACCAGGCCCTGGGCGTTCTCGGCCAGCACGTAGATGCCCTGGATCTGCGCGATCGCGCGGCCCAGCGGCCACTCGCCGGCCTGGCTGGGCGGCAGCGGCATCGGTGGCGCATCGCGCAGCAGCGCGGCGGCGGACGAAGCCGGCGCCGTCGGCAGCCCGGCCGCCGGCGCGCCGGCGTAGAGCGCCTCGGCCTGCTCCAGCGCGAGCGCGGTCTGCGCGCGGGTCGGGATCGGCGCGCGCCAGCCTTCCGGGCCGGCGAAGCGGGCCGAGGGGGCGTGATACGGCGCGGGCGGCTCGTAGGCGCGAACGCCGGGCGCCTCCGCTTCGGACGACGCACTGGACGACGCCCCGGACGAGGGTCCGGAGACGGCGGGCGCGCCGTCCATCGGCCGCTCCCAGGCCGGCGTGCCGGTCCAGCGCTGGCGACCCGGGTCCGCGGCCGGCCCGGCGGCAGCGCCTTCGGCCGTGGCTGGCGCGCCGTCCTCCGCGCGGGACAGCGCCAGCGCGGCGACCACGGCGCGGCGCACCTGCTGGTGGATCTCGCGGCCGTCGCGGAAGCGGACCTCGATCTTGGTGGGGTGGACGTTGACGTCGACCAGTTCGGGCTGGACGTCGATGAACAGCACGTAGCTGGGCTGGCGATGGCCGTGCAGCACGTCGTCGAAGGCCGAGCGGATCGCATGGGCGATCAGCTTGTCGCGCACGTAGCGGCCGTTGACGTAGACGTACTGCATGTCGGCGCGGCTGCGGGCGGCTTCGGGCAGGCCGACGCGGCCGTGGATGCGCATCGGGCCGACCTCGGCGAAGACCTCGCGGCTCTGCGCGATGAATTCCTCGTTCAGGACTTCGGCGATCCGCTGCGGCAGCGGCGACGCGCGCCACTGGTCGACCAGCTTGCCCTCGTGCCAGACGGCGAAACCGACGTCGGGGCGGGCGAGGGCGTGGCGCCGCAGCGCTTCCAGGCAGTGCGCCAGCTCGGTGCCCTCACTCTTGAGGAACTTGCGGCGGGCGGGGGTGTTGAAGAACAGCTCGCGGACCTCCACCGAGGTGCCTCTGGCGCGGGCGGCGGGGCTGAGCTCGCCGGTGCGGGCTTCCAGCCGCCAGGCATGCGGGGCGCCGTGGAAGCGGGAGATGATGGCCAGTTCCGCGATCGAGGACACGGCGGCGAGGGCCTCGCCGCGGAAGCCCATGGTGGCGACGGCCTCGAGGTCGCCGAGGCTGCCGATCTTGCTGGTGGCGTGGCGCTTGATGGCGAGCGGCAGTTCGCCATCGGGGATGCCGTGGCCGTCGTCCTCGACGATCAGGGAACGGATGCCGCCGGCGATCAGCTTGAGCTGGATCTGGCCGGCGCCGGCGTCCAGCGCGTTGTCGACCAGTTCGCGCACGACGGAGGACGGGCGTTCGACGACCTCGCCGGCGGCGATCTGGGAAATCAGTTCATCGGGGAGTTCGCGGATCGCGCGGCGCGCGCCGGAGACGGCGTGGCCCTGATCGGCCGCGGAGTCCGCCATCGGGGCGAGGGTGTCATCCATGGGGCGCGATTGTAGGAGGAGCGGGAAATGCGCTTCGGTCCTGGCGGGCGGCCACCCCGCCAACGAATCACCCAGTAGGTGATCACACCGATTCCCCACACCAGCGTCGCCTGGCGGGGCCAGTCCAGCGCCATCGACTCCACGATCCGGTGCGTCATCCAGTAATTGGCTGGACCCGTCTGAGCCACGCAGATGTCCACCACGGCATGGAGCAGCACGACGAGGAGGAAAGACCGCGTTGCCAGGTAGAGCGTTCCCAGCGTCGCGCCGCCGACGAGGTACCACGACATCGTTTCCGGACTGGTCATCGCCTTTTTCCCATGGACCAGCAGGAACAACCCAGCTTGAATCACCACCGCGAGCACGGCGGGAATGCCGACGCGGATCAGACGACCCAGCAGCACATAGCGATGGATGAATTCCTCCATCAATGCAATAGACAGCACGGCCAGGGTGGAGCCGACCAGCGCGGATGCGCTGATCAGGTCCAAGGCGCGCCAATCCGAGAATCGCTCGACGCCAAGGAGCATGCACAGCGGTGCAGTGAGCAGCGCCAAGGCGGCGAATCTCCTGTCGTTTCGTTGGGCTCGGCCGGTGTTCAGGCCGGAGGCGATCAGCCCATATCTGGGGCGCAGCGCCGGCACGATCGCCATGATGCCGATGCCGGTGATGACAAACGGAGTCGCTCTTGCCCAGACCGCGTCATCAAGCCAGCTTCGCCAGGGAAGGCTGAATACGGCGCCAACAGCGTAGAGGAGCGCCGCGTAAATCACGGAGATTTCAACGACTGTGCCGATGGCATGGAGGCACTTTTGAACGATCCGCATGCGTCATTTCCAATGAAATTGGGGAACCCCTGCGGGATTCCCCAATCGTTCGATCAGAACGTGCAGACCGCGAATGCCTGCAGCGGCGTCTTCTGCGAACCGCCGCGGCCGGTCATTTCCGCCATCATGCAGTCGAACCAACTCTCCTCGCCGGTGTAGTGAAGGTTGTCTCCCATGCCTGTGGCACCCACTTCGCCGCCCGTGGCGCCGTTCAGCAGTGGGTGGTCCATGCTCAGTTCCTCGATGCCTGTTGCGTAGCTCATTTCAAGTCCTTTAGGTTGCTCAACAGAATGGGCACCCGTCGATGCCCGTTGAAGAACCTCCGGAGGTGACGCCATTCTTTGGGCGGAGGCGCTGTGCCGTCGATTGGCGTTTGTCGCATCGCACCGACTGGTGGGCCGCTGACTCGCTCCAGCGGCTCCCGCCGGGGCCTGGCAATAATTTCGAGTCGGTCACGCTCGCGTTTCGTCACCGGTTGTCATGGAACCGCCCGCCATAATCCGCGCCCATGGATCTGATGCACTTCCTCGTCGACTTCATCCTGCATGTCGACAAGCACCTCGCCGAGTTCGTGGCCGCCTACGGCATGTGGGTCTACGCGCTGCTGTTCCTGATCGTGTTCGTGGAGACCGGCCTGGTGGTGATGCCCTTCCTGCCGGGCGATTCGCTGCTGTTCGTGGTCGGCGCGCTGTGCGGCACCGGGATGATGAACCTGCCGCTGGCGATCACCGTCCTGCTGGTGGCCGCGATCCTGGGCGACCAGTGCAACTACACGATCGGGCGCTACTTCGGGCCCAAGGTGTTCCAGTGGGAGCAGTCCCGCTTCTTCAACAAGCGCGCCTTCGACGCCGCGCATGAGTTCTACGAGAAGCACGGCGGCGTCACCATCATCCTGGCGCGCTTCATGCCGTTCATCCGCACCTTCGCGCCCTTCGTGGCCGGCGTCGCCGAGATGACCCGCAGCCGCTTCACCGCCTACAACGTCGCTGGTGGCGTCATCTGGGTGGTCGGCCTGACGCTCGCGGGCTACCTCTTCGGCAACATCCCCTTCGTCCAGACCCATCTCTCCAAGATCATCTGGGCCATGATCATCATCCCCGGCCTCATCGCCCTCTACGGCGGATGGAAGGCCTCGCGCGCGAAGTCCACCTCCGCTGCATAACCGCACTTCCCCCAGACAGCGCACAGCTCGACGCACGCAGCGAGCCGCGTCGCGGACAGCGAGCCGTTCGGGGGCGGTGGGGCGTGGGGTTCTGNGCCAGGGCCCCACGCCCCAGCGACCAAGCGCTCGACCTCGGCAGGTAGGCGGTCCCCCAGCCCAAGCGCTCGACCTCGGCAGTTGGGCGGCCCCCCAGCCACCCTCCCGGGAAAACACCGACGCACCCCGCGCGCAAACCCCGGGGGTGAGCTTCGTCACGGGAAATTCACGGGGCTATCCTCGCCCGCTGCCTTTCACCGCCGACAAGCCCATGCAACTCAGCACTCTCAGCAAGGCCGCCACCCTGGCCCTGAGCTTGACCGCCGCCATCGCGGCGGCGCCCACGCAGGCCCAGCAGGCCGCGACTGCTTCCGCTTCTTCCGCCGCGAGCGTCGCCGCGCCGGCCCCCGCCGTGACGATGCTGCTGCGCGAGCCCGCCGTCTCGGCGCGTCACCTGGCCTTCGTCTACGGCGGCGACCTGTGGATCGCCAACCGCGACGGCAGCCAGCCGCGCCGCCTGGCCGGTCATGCCGCGCCGGAGTTTGCGCCGCGCTTCTCGCCCGACGGGCAGTGGATCGCGTTCTCCGCCGGATACGACGGCAACACCGATGTCTACGTGATCGCCGCCAGCGGCGGTCAACCGCGGCGCCTGACCTGGCATCCGTCCGCGGACCAGGTCACCGGCTGGAGCGCCGATGGCAGGCGCGTGCTGTTCGCCTCCAACCGCGAGGTGCTGAACACCCGCAGCAAGCAACTGTTCGAGGTGGCGCTGGAAGGCGGCTTCGAGCAGAAGGTAATGGAGGCCGTCGCCTATGAGGGCGTGTGGTCGTCCGACGGCACGCGCCTGGCCTACCGCCCCAACGGCGCGGCCTACTCGGGCCCGAGCGGCTGGCGCCAGAGCCGCGGCGGCACCACGCCGCCGATCTGGATCCTCGATCCCAAGGGCAAGACCTGGGAGCAGATCCCGCATGTCAACGCGACCGACAGCAATCCGATCTGGATGGGCGACGAAGTCGTCTTCATCTCGGACCGCAACGACGGCGCGGCCAACCTCTTCGCCTTCCACACCAGGACCAAGGCGCTGCGCCAGCTGACGCGGGAAACCGTCTGGGACGTGCGCAGCGCCGATGGCCGCGACGGGCGCATCGTCTACGAGGCCGGCGGGCAGCTCAAGGAGATCGGCCTCGAGGGCGGCACCGCGCGCGTCCTGAGCATCGCGCTGAACGAGCCCAGCAACGAGGCCCGCGTGCAGTGGAAGGACGCGGCCCGCACCGTCACCAAGGCGGCGCTGTCGGCCACCGGCAAGCGCGCGGTGATCAGCGCCCGCGGCGAGGTCTTCACCGTGCCGGTGAAGGACGGCGTCGTGCGCAACCTGACGCAGACCTCCGGCGTGCGCGAGAAGGATGCGATCTGGAGTCCCGACGGCCAGCAGGTCGCCTACGTCTCCGACGAGCCCGGCATGCGCCACCAGGTGGTGATCCGCGACCAGCTCGGCGACCAGGCCGCCAACAAGCCCACGCGCAAGATCCTGCTGCCCGAGGTCGGCTACTACACGCTGCTGGACTGGTCGCCCGATGGCGCGCGGCTGGTGCTGCAGGACAACCACCTCAACCTCTACCAGCTGCCGTTGAGCGGCCCGCAGTCGGGCAAGCTCGCGAAGATCGACACCAGCGAGCGCCGCGCCGGCTTCGACGTCAGCTTCTCGCCCGACGGGCGCTACCTGGCCTACACGGTGGTCGGGAAGAACTTCTTCAGCCAGGTCCGCATCGCCGACTTCCAGACCGGCCAGCAGCACACCGTCACCGACGGCCTGAGCCACGCCAACCTGCCGGCGTTCTCGACCAAGGGCGACGTGCTGTTCTTCGCCGCTTCGATCAACTCCGGCCCGGCCCAGGTGGGCCTGGACATGTCGACGCAGGAGCGTTCGCTGCGCATGGGGCTGTACGCGGCGGTGCTGCGCGCCGACGGCAAGTCGCCGCTCGAGCCCAAGGCGGGCGACGAGGAAGGCAAGGACGGCAAGGGCAAGGCGGACGAGGCCAAGGACGCTGACAAGTCCGACAAGGGCGACAAGTCCGACAAGGGCGACAAGGACGCGAAGGCCGACAAGTCCGACAAGAAGGACGACGCCAAGGACGTCAAGCCCAAGGCCAAGCCGGTGCGGATCGACTTCGCCGGCCTGAAGGACCGCATCGTCGGCCTGCCGGTCGCGACGGCCCGCTACGACGACCTGGGCGTGGCCGACGACGGCGCGCTGTTCTACCTCGAGCGCAAGCAGCCCGGCGTGTCGATCGACGCCGAGGGCGGCAACGGCCGCAAGGGCGACCTGTACCGCTTCGATTTCGAGGAGAAGAAGGCCAAGCTGGTGAAGCCGCAGGTCGAGGACTACAGCCTCAGCCCCGATGGCAAGAAGCTCCTGCTGAACCTGGGCGGCGGCCGACTGGAAATCGCCGATGCCCGCGAGAAGGTCGACACCAAGAGCATCGACCTGTCGGGCCTGAAGACGCGCATCGACCCGCGCGCCGAGTGGCGCCAGATCTTCGACGAGACCTGGTGGATGGAGAAGGAGTTCTTCTACGACCCCAAGCTCCACGGCCTGGACTGGCAAGGCGTCTATCAGCGCTATGCGCCGCTGGTGGCCGGCGTGCAGCGCCGCGAGGACCTGAACGACCTGCTGGTCGAGATGATCGGCGAGCTGCAGGTGGGCCACAACCGCGTGGGCGGTGGCGACGTGGTGCAGGAGGCGCGCGTCGCGGTGGGCCTGCTGGGCGCGGACTTCAGCTTCGAGAACGGCAAGTACCGCATCAAGAAGATCTTCAAGGGTGACCGCTGGGATCCCTACCTGAAGGCGCCGCTGGCCGCGCCTGGCCTGGGCGTCAAGGAGGGCGACTACCTGCTGGCGGTCAACGGCCAGCCGGTGGACGGCACCCACAACCTGTACCAGCAGCTGGAGAACACGGTCGGCAAGCAGGTGCAGCTGACGGTGTCGGCCAACGCGAACGGGCAGGGCGCGCGGCGCGTGACGGTCGAGCCGATCTCGACCGAGAGCCGCCTGCGCCAGTGGGCCTGGATCGACCACAACCGCGAGGAAGTGGATCGCCTGAGCGGCGGCAAGATCGCCTACGTCTACATGCCGGACACGGCCGGCCCGGGCTTCCAGCACTTCAACCGGATGTTCTTCGCGCAGGTGGACAAGCCGGGCCTGATCGTCGACGACCGCCGCAATGGCGGCGGCCAGGCGGCCAACTACGTGACCGAGCTGCTGAACCGGGCCTACCTGGGCAGCTGGAAGGACCGCGATGGCCTGATCTACGACACGCCCGCAGGCGCGATCTACGGGCCCAAGGCGATGCTGATCGACCAGGACGCGGGCTCCGGCGGCGACTTCATGCCGTATGCGTTCAAGCGCACGGGGCTGGGGCCGCTGATCGGCAAGCGGACCTGGGGCGGGCTGATCGGGATCTCGGCCAATCCGAGCCTGATCGATGGCGGCTTCCTGGTCGTGCCGTTCTTCCGCTTCTTCACGCCGGAAGGCGAATGGCGCATCGAGAACGAAGGCGTCTCGCCCGACATCGATGTGGACCTGGACCCGGTGGCGGTCAATGCCGGCCGTGACGTGCAGCTCGAGGCGGCGGTCGCGAACGTGATGGAGCGCCTGAAGACATGGCAGCCGATCCAGCGCACCGTGGCGCCGCCGATGCCGACGCAGCTGGGCAAGTGAGCGTCGACCAGCGCGCGCGGCTCGTCGAGCTCGCGCGCGGCAGCGGCTGGCTCATGGACGCGCTGCGCGCGGTGCGCTCGCTGGGCCTGGCGTCCTGGTGCGTCGGTGCCGGCGCGATTCGCAACCTCGTGTGGGACGCGCTGAGCGGGCATCGGCAGCCCTCGGCCCTGTCCGATGTCGATGTCGCGTTCTTCGATCCCGTGGACCTGCGTGGCGAGCGGGATGCCGAACTCCAGCGCCGGTTGTCTGAACGCCTGCCCGGGCTGCCGTGGGAAGTGACGAATCAGGCCGCGGTGCATCTCTGGTTCGAGTCGTACTTCGGCCACGCCGTGGCGCCGTTGCGCTCGCTCGAGGAAGCCGTCGGTAGCTGGCCCGAGTACGCGACCTCGGTGGCGCTCTGGCTCGACGCGGACGACACGATCCATGTGATCGCGCCCCATGGGCTCGACGACCTCTTCAACATGGTCGTGCGCCGCAACCCGACGCGAGCCAGCGAGCAGAACTTCCGGGACAGGACTGCGGCGAAACGCTATGCCGAGCGCTGGCCCGGCGTGACGATCGTGCCGTTGTAGAGCGTCGGCATGTCCCTCGGGCGGCTCGGCGTCACAACGCCCGATGTCTCGCCGCCAGCGGCGGGTTCTTCGCGAAGTAGCGCGCGATGCCGGTGGCCAGCGCCTTGACCAGGTCATCCTGGTAGTCCGGATCGCGCAGCTTGGCTTCTTCCTCGGGGTTGGAGATGAACGCCGTCTCCACCAGGATCGACGGCACGTCCGGCGCCTTCAGCACCGCGAAGCCGGCCTGCTCCACGCTGCCCTTGTGCAGCTTGGCCAGCTTGCCGATCTGTCCCAGCACCTCGCCGCCGAGCTTCAGGCTGTCCTTGATCTGCGCCGAGGTGCTCATGTCCAGCATCGCCCGCAGCACGCCGGCATCCTTCACCGCCTTGCTGTTGACGCCGCCGATGACGTCGGCCGCGTTCTCCTTGTCCGCCATCCAGCGCGCCGCCGTCGAGCTCGCGCCGCTGGTGGACAGCGCGAAGACCGAAGCCCCGCGCGCCTTCGGCGTGATGAAGGCGTCGGCGTGGATGGACACGAACAGGTCGGCCTGCACCCGCCGCGCCTTGCGCACCCGCTCGCCCAGCGGGACGAAGAAGTCCGCATCGCGCGTCATCATCACGCGGATGCGCGGGTTGGCGTTCAGCCGGTCGCGCAGCTTCTTGCCGATCGCCAGCACCACGTCCTTTTCGCGCAAGCCCGTGGGGCCGATCGCGCCGGGGTCCTCGCCGCCATGGCCCGGATCGATCGCGATCACGATCAGGCGGTCCAGCTTGGACTGGCTCATCTCCGGCGCCACCTCCTTGAGCGGCGGCGTGGGCGGCGGCGGGGTCTCGATCCGCGCGACCGCGCTGGCCGGCCGCTGCGGGGGCAGGGCGGCCGCGCTGGCGGCGCTCTCGGCGCTCGAGGCGGCCGTCTGCGGGCGGTCGATGCGGCCGATCAACTCGCCCAGCGCGTCGTTGACCGACTGCGCCGCGGCGCTCTCGGCGGCTTCCTTCTCGCGCACCAGGTCCAGCAGCGGATCGCGCTCGCGCGTCGGATGCAGGTCCAGCACCAGGCGGTTCTTGTAGGCCGCCACCGGCTCGATGGTGAACACCTGCGGCGCCACCGCCTGCTTCAGGTCCAGCACGATGCGCACCACGCGCGGCTGGTTCTGGCCCACGCGCACGCCGGCGATGTAGGGGTCGTCCGGCTTCACCTTGCCGAGCAGCTCCTTCAGGCCGGCGTTCAGCTCCAGGCCATCGATGTCGATGACGAGCCGGTCCGGATTCGCGGCCATGAAGCTCCTGGCGGCCAGTTGGCGGTCGGACTCGATGGTCACGCGCGTGTAGTCGCTCGCCGGCCAGACGCGCACCGCGACGATGGTGGCGGCGCCGGCGACGCCCGCGGCCAGCGCGGGCAGGGCCGGGAAGCTCAGCACCACCGCGCCCATGCGGCGCAGGGCCTTGCGGCGGTCGCGCGACGCGGGCGCGGTCACGGGCGTGGACGGGGCCGCCACCGCGTCGTGCGGCAGGGGGGCGGCAGGCAGGCCGGTCAGGTCTCCGTTCATGTGAGGCGTGTCGGTCTCGTTCGAATCGATGTCAATCGGGGGCGCCGTTCGTGCCCGGCGCATCGGAAGCGGCGGGCGCGGCGGACGCAGCGGACGATGAGGTCGAGGCGGCCAGTTGCCGGTCCAGCTCGGCGAGCAGCGCCTGGCCGCGCGGCGTGTGGGCCTCGGCGCGGACGTCCCGGCTGTCGTCGTCATTGACCGCGAGCACCAGCCGCAGGTCCGGGGGCGGCAGCATGCCGGCGGCCTTGGACGGCCATTCGCTGAGCTTGAGCCCCGGCGCGGCGAAGACGTCGCGGAAGCCCGCGTCCTCCCACTCGCGCGGATCGCTGAAGCGGTAGAAGTCGAAGTGGTGGGCGGGCAAGCCGCCGAGGCCGGGCGGCGTGTAGTCCTCGACCACCGCGTAGCTGGGGCTCTTGATGCGGCCGGTGACGCCCAGCGCACGCAGCAGGTGGCGCACCAGGCTGGTCTTGCCGGCCCCCAGGCCGCCGTCGAGCTCGATGCCCAGGTCCGCGATCTGCGGACAGCGGGCCAGCGCCTGCGCGAAGCGCTCGCAGGCGGCCTCGTCGGGCCAACGGAATGGGCGGGTTTCTAGAATGCTCAACAGCGATGAATTCCTTGGTCAACACCCCGCGGCCCGACGCGCCCTCCGACGCCTCCTCGAGCCCCTCCCGCGACCCCGACGCGCTGGCTGCGCTGATGGTCGAGGTGCGCGCCTGGGCGCATGAGCTCGGATTCTCACAGATTGGGGTGGCCCACGTCGATCTGAGCGATGCGGAGGCCGGCCTGCAGGCCTGGCTCGACGCCGGCTTCCACGGCGAGATGCAGTACATGGCCGCGCATGGCCTCAAGCGCGCCCGCCCGGCCGAACTGGTGCCCGGCACGATCAGCATCCTCACCGCGCGCATGGATTACTTGCCCGAGGCCATCGGCCCCGAATGGCAGGCGCGGGAGTGGGCCGCGCTGGCCGACCCGGCGCGGGCGCAGGTGTCGCTCTACGCCCGCGGCCGGGACTACCACAAGGTCCTGCGCCAGCGCCTGCAGCAGCTGGCGGACCGCCTGCAGGCGCGCGTCGGCCCGATGGGGCACCGCGTGTTCACCGACTCGGCGCCGGTGCTGGAGGTGGAACTCGCCAGCCGCTCGGGCATCGGCTGGCGCGGCAAGCACACCCTGACGCTGCACCGCGACAGCGGCTCGATGTTCTTCCTCGGCGAGATCTACCTGGACCTGGCGCTGCCGCCCAGCGAGCCGGTCAGCGCGCATTGCGGCCAGTGCCGCGCCTGCCTGGACGCCTGTCCGACCGGGGCGATCATCGCCCCCTACCGGCTCGACGCGCGGCGCTGCATCAGCTACCTGACGATCGAGCAGGACGGCCCGATCCCGGTCGAGTTCCGCGCCGCGATCGGCAACCGCATCTACGGCTGCGACGACTGCCAGCTCGCCTGCCCCTGGAACAAGTTCGCGCGCAGGAACCCGCTGCCCGACTTCGAATGGCGCGAGCCGCTCGGGGACGCCTCGCTGCTGACGCTGTGGGCCTGGGACGAGGCGACCTTCCTCAAGCGCACCGAAGGCTCGGCGATCCGCCGCATCGGCCACGCGCGGTGGCGCCGCAACATCGCGGTCGCGCTGGGCAACGCGCTTCGGCAAGACCTGGCGCCGGCGCTGCGGGCAGCGATGCGGGCGGCGCTCGAGGCGGCGCGCGCTGGCGCGTCGCCGCTGCTGGCGGAGCACATCGACTGGGCCCTGGCGCAGGACCTCAGCCCTCGACCGCCTGCCTGAACGCGGCGATGAAGTCGGACACGGCTTGCGGCGAGCGCAAGCCCTGCGGCTGCACCGCGCGCACCTCGACCGGCACTTCCGGCAGCAGCGTCCGGATGTGCAGGTCGCCCGCGCTGGCCTGCGCGGTGAACGAATCGATGATGGCCGGCCCGAATCCCTGTTCGGCCATGATCATCGCGATGTGGTGGGTCTGCACGGTGATGCCGGCCCGCGGCGACAGCTCCAGCCGCGCCCATTGGTCGGCCAGCACGGCGCCCAGCGGGTCGCGCTCGTCGATGCGGATGAAGGGCTCGCGCAGCAGGTCCTGCAGCGCGACGGTCGTGCGGCGGTCGGCGCCGGTGCGGCTGCGCGGCGAGGCGCACACCAGCCGGCCGGTCGCCACCAGTTCATCGGAGAGGGCGGGGTGGGGCAGCCGCCCGTACACGATGCCGACATCGCCCTCCTGCAGCGCCATGGCGCGGGCGATGTCGTTCGAATGCATCGTCCGCACGCTGATGGGCAGGTCGCGGTAGCGGCGGCGGAAGCGCTTGAGCGCCTCGGGCAGGGCCTTCACCGCCAGCGAAGGGACGATCAGGATGCGGAAGCCCTGGCCCTCGCCGCTGCCCAGCGCGCCGGCCATGCGCCGCACCGACTCCAGCTGCGACATCAGCGCCTGCACCTCCGGGTAGAGCGCCTGCGCTTCGCGCGTGGGTACGAGGCGGCGTCGCTGGCGTGTGAACAGCGCGTAGCCCAGCTGGAGTTCGGCCAGCTGCAGCGACTGCGTCACCGCCGGTTGTGTCACATGAAGCAGCTTCGAGGCCGCGCTGACCGATCCCGTCAGCATGACGGCGTGGAAGACCTCGATGTGCTTCAGGCGCATGACGCCGTCTCCATAGGGAACATAAGGCCAGCTTATAGGATGACGCGCAACCGCGATGCCCGCTGGGCGCTGAGGTTCAATATCGTTCACGGCATTGCAACCCCAGCGTCCCCGAGAAAGGAATTCCCATGAAGGTGTTCGTTTCCAGTGCAGTCGTCGCCCTGTCGCTCGTCGTGCCGGTGGGCGCGTGGGCCCAGGCGGGCGGCACGCTCGACAAGGTCAAGGCTTCGGGCGTCATCACGGTCGCCTACCGGGATTCCTCGATCCCGTTCTCCTACCTGGGCGCGGACGCGCAGCCGACCGGCTTCGGCTGGGAGATCTGCGGCCGGATCGTCGAGCAGGTCCGCAAGGCCACCGGCCGCGCCGACCTGAAGGTGGCGACCCAGTCGGTCACCTCGCAGAACCGCATCCCGCTGCTGGCCAACGGCACGGTGGACATCGAATGCGGCTCCACCACCAACAACAGCGAGCGCGCCAAGCAGGTGAGCTTCGCGATCAACTACTTCTACACGGGCACGCGGCTGCTGGTGAAGAGCGGTTCGCCGATCAAGTCCTTCGCCGACCTGAAGGGGCGCAAGGTGGTGTCGACCACGGGCACCACCAACTTCCAGGTGATGCGCAAGCTCAACGCGGAGAAGCAGCTGGGCTTCGAGTTGATCAGCGCGAAGGACCATGCGGAATCGGCGCTGCTGGTGCAGTCGGACCGCGCCGACGCGTTCGCGATGGACGACATCCTGCTCTACGGCCTGCGCGCCAGTGCGATCAATCCCGCGGAGCTGGCCGTGGTCGGCGACGCGGTCCAGGTCGAGCCCTACGCGATCATGCTGCGCAAGGACGATCCGGCCTTCAAGCAGCTGGTGGATGCGACGCTGACGCAGCTGATGAAGAGCGGCGAGTTCGAGACGCTCTACAAGAAGTGGTTCCAGTCGCCGATCCCGCCCAAGGGGATCAATCTCAATGCGCCGATGAGCCGCGAGCTGCAGGACAACCTCAAGACGCTGTCCGACAAGCCGGCGCTGTAAGACCGCGATGACGCACGACACACCGCGCCTGGCGCGCGGCGCGGGCGGAGCCTTGCCCGCCGCGCTGACGGTCGTCGAGGCGATCCGGCGTCCGGTCGCGGCGCCCGGTGCCGTGGGCATCGTCGGCATCCTGGGCGGCATGGGCCCGCTGGCGACGGTGGACTTCATGCGCAAGATGCTCGAGGCCACGCCCGCGGCGACGGACCAGGAGCACGTGCCGGTCGTCGTCAGCAGCATCCCGCAGGTGCCGGACCGCACGGCCGCGTTCCGCGGCGAGGGCGAGTCGCCGCTCGCGGCCATGGTCGACAGCGGGCGCCGGCTGGTGGCTGCCGGCGCGGGCGTGGTGGTGGTGCCTTGCAACACGGCGCACCTCTGGTTCGATGAGCTCGAACGGGCGCTGGCGCTGCCGATGCTGCACCTGGTCGATGCGGCGATCGCCGAGGCGCTGGAGCGCGTGCCTGATGGCGGCAAGGTCGGCCTGCTGGCGACCGATGCGACGCTCGCGTCCGGGCTCTACCTGAACCGGGCGTCGCCGGACGGACGCCGCGTCCACTGGTTGCTGCCCACGGCGGGCGAGATGCTGGAGCTGGTGATGCCCGGCATCGCCGACGTGAAGGCCGGAGCCATGGACTCGGCGGCGCAGCGGCTGACCAGGGCCGCACAGGCCCTGTGCGCACGCGGCGCGCGGGCGATCGTCCTGGGCTGCACCGAGATCCCCCTCGTGCTGGACGCCGCGGCGGCGGGCGCGCCCGTCATCGATGCCACCNACTGCGCCGCGGTCCCCAGCGCCAGCCACAGCGGCAGCACGATCATCCCCAGCAGCGTGGAGACGGTCACCAGCCCCGCCACGAAGGGGCCGTTGCCGCCCATGCGCACGGCCAGCACGTAGGCGCTGGAGGCCGTCGGCATCGCCGCGAAGGCGAGCAGCAGGGCCGCCTGCGGCGCGGGCAGCGCGAGCGCATGGCCGATGGCCAGCGCGATCACCGGCAGCACCAGGTGCCGGATCGCGAGCAGGGCGCTCGCCAGCCACGGCGCGTCCTTGAGCGCACCCAGCCGCAATCCCGCGCCCACCGCCATCAGCCCCAGCGGCAGCGCCGCCAGACCGATCTTCTGCAGCGAGATCGCCGCCGGCTCCGGCAGGCGCAGCCCGGTGAGGTTGGCGGCCAGGCCGGCCAGCGTCGACACGATCAGCGGATTGCGCGCCAGCTCGCGCAGGTAGCCGTGCCCGCCATGCCGGGCCAGCGGATAGACCGCCGCGACATTGGCCACCGGCACGCACACCGCGACGATCATCGCGATCCACGCCACGCCCTGCGCGCCATGCAGCCGCTCGGCCAGCGCGAGCGCGACGAAGGAGTTGAAGCGGAAGGCCACCTGCGCGCCGGAAGCATGCGTTCTCGCGTCGACGCCCGGCACCCAGCGCAGCGCGAAGGCCAGCGCGATGCCGCTGAGCATCACGCCCAGCCCGCCGCCCATCAGCGCCATCGTGTCGCCCGGCGACAGGCTGCTGCGCGAGATCGAGTTGAACAGCAGCACCGGGAACAGCAGGAAGTACACCAGCTTCTCGGCCGCTTCCCAGACCGGGCGGTCCAGCGGCGTGTACCGGCACAGCACGAAGCCGGCGACGATCAGCAGGAAGTCAGGCAACAGCAGCAGCATCGGAAGACTCGAAGGGGGCGTCCGAGTGTGCCAGCGCTTTCCCGCCCCGCCGGCGAGGTCTCTACGTAGTTCCGCTAGCGCGAGCGCGCCGACGAGATACTTAAGCTGTCCCGATCCCCCAATCCTTCAGAAGACGAGGAGCTCATGAACCGTCGCTCGATCCTCCAACGCGGCCTGCTGCTGGGCACGCTGACGCTGTCCTGCGCCGCGGCGCTGGCCCAGTCCTATCCCACCAAGCCGGTCAAGCTGGTCGTCCCGTTCGCGCCGGGCGGCACCACCGACATCGTGGCGCGCGTGGTCGCGCAGCACATCGCCGGTCCGCTGGGCCAGACCATGGTCGTCGAGAACAAGGCCGGCGGCGGCGGCATCATCGGCGCCAACGACACCGCCAAGTCCGCGCCCGACGGCTACTCGCTGGGCGTGGCCACCGTGTCCACCACGGCGACCAACCCGGCGATCAATCCGAAGACGCCGTACAACCCGCTGACCGACTTCACGCCGATCGTGAACCTCGCGGCCACGCCCAACGTCATCGCGGTCCATCCGTCGTTCCCCGCCAAGGACTACAAGGCCTTCATCGCCGAACTGAAGAAGAGCCCCGGCAAGTACAGCTATGCGACCTCCGGCACCGGCGGCATCGGCCACCTGCAGATGGAGCTCTACAAGAGCCTGACCGGCGTCTTCGTCACCCACATCCCGTACCGCGGCGCCGGCCCGGCCTTGAACGACACCGTCGCGGGCCAGGTGCCGATGATCTTCGACAACCTGCCGTCCGCGCTCCCGTTCATCAAGGACGGCCGCCTGGTGGCCATCGCCGTGGCCGCGCCGCAGCGCCTGGCCGTGCTGCCCAACGTGCCCACCTTCAAGGAACTGGGCCTGGAACCGGTCAACCGCATGGCCTATTACGGCATCCTCGGCCCGAAGAACCTGCCCAAGGAGGTCGTGGCCAAGATCAACGAGGCCGCGCGCAAGACCGTCGACATGCCCGAGGTCAGGAAGCGCATCGAGGAAACCGGCTCGATCGTGATCGGCAACTCGCCGGAGCAGTTCAGCGAGCAGATCAAGGCCGAATACGCGGTCTACAAGAAGGTCGTCGAGACGCAGAAGCTCAAACTCGACTGACCGGACCGTTCTCCGCAAAAGGGGCGCCCCGAAAAGGGCGCCCTTTTTCTTGGCCGGATTTCCGACCTGCGGATTCCCATCGCCGCCCGGGTGATTTCAGATCATGAAAAGAGTTTGTCGGCATGCAAAAAGCCGTCGTGCTGCACCGCCGCAAGATTTCTCATGATGGAAGAGCCACTCTCACAATCCGGTTTCCTGTTTGCAAGTGATTGATTTGCATGGATAAAAAATTCAGTCTTATATAAGACATGCACCGACACGGCGGCGGTCAAGGCGCCTAGATTTGAGCCCATCGGTTTTCGTTTTCTCCAGCAACCTCATTCCCCACAGGAGCTCACCATGACGACCTTGACCCGCGAACAACAAATTGCCGCCCTCGAGAAGGACTGGGCCGAGAACCCCCGCTGGAAGGGCATCCAGCGCGGTTACTCCGCCGCCGACGTGGTGCGGCTGCGCGGTTCGCTGCCGATCGAGCACACGCTGGCCAAGCGCGGCGCCGAGAAGCTCTGGAACCTGGTCAACACCGAACCCTTCGTCAACTCGCTGGGCGCGCTCACCGGCAACCAGGCCATGCAGCAGGTCAAGGCCGGCCTGAAGGCGATCTACCTGTCCGGCTGGCAGGTCGCCGGCGACGCCAACAGCAACGGCGAGATGTATCCCGACCAGTCGCTGTACTCGGTGGACTCGGTGCCGAAGGTGGTCAAGCGCATCAACGCGACCTTCAAGCGCGCCGACGAGATCCAGTGGAGCGAAGGCAAGAACGACATCGACTACTTCGCCCCGATCGTGGCGGACGCGGAAGCCGGCTTCGGCGGCGTGCTGAACGCCTTCGAGCTGATGAAGGGCATGATCGACGCGGGCGCCGCGGGCGTGCACTTCGAGGACCAACTGGCCGCCGCCAAGAAGTGCGGCCACATGGGCGGCAAGGTGCTGGTCCCGACGCGTGAAGCGGTGGCCAAGCTGGTCGCGGCGCGCCTGGCGGCCGACACCATGGGCGTGCCCACCGTGCTGCTGGCCCGCACCGACGCCGAGGCCGGCGACCTGGTGACCAGCGACATCGACGACAACGACAAGCCCTTCTGCACCGGCGAGCGCACCGTCGAAGGCTTCTTCCGCACCCGCAACGGCCTGGACCAGGCCATCAGCCGCGGCCTGGCCTACGCGCCCTACGCCGACATGATCTGGTGCGAGACCGGCAAGCCCGACCTGGCCTTCGCCAAGGCCTTCGCCGAGGCCATCCATGCGAAGTTCCCCGGCAAGCTGCTGGCCTACAACTGCTCGCCGAGCTTCAACTGGAAGAAGAACCTGGACGACGCCACCATCGCCAAGTTCCAGCGCGAACTGGGCGCGATGGGCTACAAGTTCCAGTTCATCACGCTGGCCGGCTTCCACAGCCTGAACTACTCGATGTTCAACCTGGCCTACGGTTATGCGCGCAACAACATGAGCGCCTTCGTCGAGCTGCAGGAGGCTGAATTCGCCGCCGCCGAAAAGGGCTTCACCGCGGTGAAGCATCAGCGCGAGGTCGGCACGGGTTACTTCGACGCGGTCACCACCACGATCGAGGCGCAGGCGTCGACCGCGGCGCTGAAGGGTTCCACGGAGGACGAACAGTTCTTCGATGCCAAGCACGGCTGATCGCCGCGCGGCGGCCCCGCTCACGCGGGGTCGATGAACCGGAAGAGGGACTGCGGGGAGCAGTCCCTTTTTTCATGGCGCCGCGGCTTCATGGCGCCATGGCGCGGGCTCAGCGCGTCGTGGCCTCGGAATGCAGCGCGGCGGGCGCGCGCAGCCGCCATTCCTGGATCAGCTCGACGACCGCATCCGGGTCCGCCGGTTTGACCAGGTGCACGTCGAAACCCGCTTCGTGCGCGCGCCGACGGTCGTCCTGCTGGCCGTAGCCGGTCAGCGCGATCAGCAGGCAGCGATCGCCGCCGGGCAGGGTGCGCAGCCGGCGGGCCACCTCGTAGCCATCCAGGCCGGGCAGGCCGATGTCCAGCAGCACCACGTCGGGCGCGCTGGCGGCGGCCAAGTCCAGCGCGCGGGCGCCGTCCAGCTCCACCTGCGTGTCGAAGCCGGCCAGCTCGAGGAAGACCGCCATCGAATCGGCCGCGTCGCGGTTGTCGTCGACGACCAGCACGTGGCAGGGCTCGTCATCCTGCTGAGGCTGAGGCTGCGGCTGCGGCGCGGACGTGCCGCGACCGGCCCCCGCGCCGCCGGTCGGGGCGGTGCTGGTCGCAGCCGCGGATTCCGGCGGCACCGCGTCCATCGCCTCGTCCGCCAGCACGGCGGGCAGGCGCACCACGAATTCGGAGCCGTGGCCGGGGCCGTCGCTGCGTGCCTCGACCTCGCCGTGATGCAGCTGCACCAGGCGCTGCACCAGCGTCAGCCCGACGCCCAGGCCGCCCTGGTTGCGATCCAGGCCGCGCGGTCCCTGCTCGAAGAGGTCGAAGACGTGCGGCAGCAGCGAGGCGGCGATGCCGCGGCCGTTGTCGCGCACGGTCAGCGTGAAGCCCGGCTCGCGCGGCGACGCGGCGCCGCCATCGCTGTCGTTTTCGCTGTCGCCATCGGCCGGCTCATCGCGCGCCAGCGTCAGCTCGATACGGCCTTCGGGGCCGGTGTACTTGCTGGCGTTGTGCAGCAGGTTGGTGATGACCTGGATCAGCCGCGCGGCATCGCCGCGGACCCGCGCTGGCCGGTCGGGCAACTGCAGGTGCAGTTCCTGGCAATGCAGGTCCACCAGCGACTGCACCGCCTCCAGGCTCTGCCGCACGACATCGCGCAGGTCCAGTGTCTCGGTCTTGAGCACGATCTTCCCCTGGCTGATGCGGGCGACGTCCAGCAACTCGTCGACCAGGCGCGTCAGGTGGCGCGCCTGACGGTCGGTCACCGCCAGCGCCTGGGCGAGCCGGGCGTCGCGATCGGCGCGCGCGGCGGCCTCCTCGCCCGGTTGCGGCACCACCAGCGCGCGCATCACCTCGATCGCGCTGCGGATCGGCGCGAGCGGATTGCGCAGTTCGTGGGACAGCATCGCGAGGAATTCGTCCTTGCGGCGGCTGGCCTCGAGCAGCCCGGCCTCGGCCTGCCGGCGCTCGACGATCTCGGCCTGCAGCGCGCCATACAGGCGCGCGTTCTCGAAGGCGATCGCGGCCCGTCCGGCCAGTTCCTCCAGCGTCGGCCAGTCGGGCGGCTGGTGCGGCTCGACCAGCAGCAGCCCGCCGAGCGCACGCTCGCCCGCCACCAGCGGCAGCACGACGCCGCTGGCCGTGTCGCGGCGCAGCAGCGCGCGCGGCGGCGGCTCGTCGTCCTCGGGCAGCACCGACGGCGCGAAGGCGGGCAGCGCCGCGGGCAGGGCGGCCGCTGCGGCGGCGGACCCGCCGGGCTGCAGCGCCGGCACCATCTGCTCGAGCGCGTTGCGCGTCGCGTTGTAGAGGACTTCGGAGAGCATCTGCTCGCGGCCCTCGGTGAACAGCGCCGGCTCGCCGGCCGCGATCGGCGCGTCGCAGCGCAGCACGCGCTCGTGGCCATGGCCGGCGTCGCGCAGCCAGAGCAGCGCGCGCGGCGCGAAGCGCGGCACCAGCAGCGCGAGCAGGCGCCGCATCGCGACCTCGGCATCCAGCGAGTCGGCCAGCTCGCGCCCGGCCTGCGCCAGGAAGATCGAGCGCCGCGTGTTCTCCTCGGCCGCGCGCTGCGCCGCTTCGGCGCGCGCGATCGCGATGCGCTCCAGCGCCTGCTGCCGCAGGCGCTGCTGCATGATGAACAGGTCGACGAAGACCCGCACCTTGCTGCGCAGCACGTCGGGGATGACGGGCGACAGGATGTAGTCGACCGCGCCCAGCGAGTAGCCCTGCGCGGTCTGCAGCTCGTCGGCGTAGGCGGTGACGAAGATGATGGGCGTGTGCGCCGAGCGCCGGTAGCCGCGGATCAGCCGCGCCGTCTCCAGGCCGTCGATGCCCGGCATGTTCACGTCCATCAGGATCACCGCGAACTGCTGGCGCAGCACCTCGCGCAGCGCCTCGCTGCCCGAGCGCGCGATCACCAGGTGCTGGTCCAGGTCGGCCAGGATGGTCTCGAAGACCAGCAGCTTCTCGGGCAGGTCGTCGACGATCAGGATGCTGGCGCGCTCCGCCGCATCGGGCGTCGCGTAGCCGTCGAAGAGGGCGCTCAGCGGCATAGCCAGCCCCGCAGCACCGTCAGCATGTTGGCGGGGTCGACGGGCTTGGAGAGGTAGTCCCAGGCGCCGGCCTCGATGCACTTCTGGCGGTCGCCCTTCATCGCCTTGGCGGTGACCGCCACCATCGGCAGCTCGCGGCCGCGCGGCAGGCGGCGGATCTGCTGCATGGTCTCCAGGCCATCCATCTCCGGCATCATGATGTCCATCAGCACGATGTCGATCGACGGATCCTCCTGCACCAGGCGGATCGCCTCGCGGCCGTTGTCGGCCGAGACGATCACCATGCCGTGGCTGTCCAGCACGGTCGCGAGCGCGAAGATGTTGCGCATGTCGTCATCGACGATCAACGCCTTCTTGCCGGCCAGCGGGCAACGCGCCTCCTGCGCGTCGCGCAGCGCCTGGCCCTCGCGGTCGCCCATGTCGGCCGCCGCGCGGTGCAGCGCCAGCGCCAGGGCCGCGAGCGCCGCATCGGTGCCGATGACGGTGCGCACCGCCAGGCCATGCGGCCGCGACCATCGTCGCGCCACGCCCGGCTCGTCGGACGCTTGGGCGCCGGCGGGCGGCTCGGCGTTCAGCGCCACCACCGGCAGCGGCAGCGTGCCGGGCCGGCGCTCCAGCGCATCCAGCACGTCCTGCGGCCCGAAGGGGCAACTGGCCGCGTCGACCAGCAGCGCGTCGACGCCGGGCAGCAGCTCGCGCGCCTCCTCGGCCGAGCGGACGAAGATGGTCTCGACGTCATGCGCCAGCGGCGCCAGCAGCGCGATCCGCTCCGGCCCGTCGGGCATCGCGACGGCGAGCCGGCGCTGCGGCCGGTCCAGGTAGCGCTGCAGCTCGCGCAGCGCCACGTCGACGTCGTCGCGCGACTGCAGCGGCTTGGACAGGAAACCGAGCGCGCCGGCCTGCAGCGCGCGGTCGCGCGCGTCGTCGGTGGAGACGACGCAGACCGGCAGGTGCCGGGTGTCGGGGTCGGACTTGAGCCGGTCCAGCACCCGCCAGCCCTGCATGTCGGGCAGGAAGATGTCCAGCGAGATCAGGCTGGGCCGGAATTCCTGCGCCATCGCCAGCGCGCCCGCGCCGGTGGTGGCCACCAGCCCCTTCATGCCGCCCTGGCGCGCCGCCTCCAGGAGCACATCGGCGAAGGCGAGGTCGTTCTCCACGATCAGCAGCACCCGGTCGCCGCTGGCGATGTCCTCGCGATCGTCCTTGGCGACATTGGCGAAGACGATGCTGTCCGGCGGTGCGTCCATCTGCGGGCGCTGCGGCTCCAGCGGCGGCGGCTCAGCGGCGTCGGACGGGGCCGGACGGGCTCGCCCGGCCGGCGCGCGGCGTGCCGCGGCGCGCTGCACGGCGGCCTCGGCCAGCTCGGCCGCGGTGATCGCCGCGCGCGAGCGCGGCGCGTCGTCAGCCTCCGCCGTCGCGCCCGCGTTCGCCGCATCGGCGGCGTTGGCCGCGTCCGCCACGTCGGCCGCATCGACCACCGGCTTCGCGCCGGCCGGGCGCGGACGCGCGGTGCGCGCCGGCGTGTAGTGCTGCGGCAGGTAGAGCGTGAAGGTCGAGCCACGGCCCGGCGCGCTCACCAGCTTGATCTCGCCACCCAGCAGCCGCGCGAGTTCACGGCTGATCGCCAGGCCCAGGCCGGTGCCGCCGTACTTGCGCGAGGTCGAGCCGTCGGCCTGCTGGAAGGCCTCGAAGATGATCTGCTGCTTGTCGGCCGAGATGCCGATGCCGGTGTCCGACACCGAGAACGCGATCACCTGGCCCGCGTGGTTGAGCACCTCGTGGTCCGCGGACCAGCCGTCGGCGGCCGCGGTGACGGCGAAGGTGACCTGGCCCTGGTGGGTGAACTTGAAGGCGTTGGACAGCAGGTTCTTGATGATCTGCTGCAGCCGCTTGACGTCGGTGACCAGCGACTTGGGCAGCGGCGGCTCCATCTCGACGCTGAAGCCCACGTGCTTGGACTCGGCGAAGTGGCGGAAGCTGCGTTCCACCGAGCGCTGCAGCTCGTCCAGGCGCAGCTCGCTGACGTCCACGGCCACGGTGCCGGACTCGATCTTGGACAGGTCCAGGATGTCGTTGATTAGCATCAGCAGGTCGTTGCCCGACGCATGGATGGTCTTGGAGAACTCGACCTGCTTGAGCGTCAGGTTGCCCTCGCTGTTCTTGCAGAGCTGGTCGGACAGGATCAGCAGCGAGTTCAGCGGCGTGCGCAGCTCGTGCGACATGTTGGCCAGGAACTCGGACTTGTACTTCGAGGTCAGCGCGAGCTGCTCGGCTTTCTCCTCGAGCGCCTGCCGGGCCTGCTCGACCTCGGCGTTCTTGCGCTCCACCTCCTGGTTCTGGTGGGCCAGCAGCTGCGCCTTCTCCTGCAGCTCGCCGTTGGTCTGCTGCAGTTCCTGCTGCCGGCGCTGCAGCTCTTCGGCCAGCGACTGCGACTGGATCAGCAGGTCCTCGGTCCGGGTGCTGGCCTCGATCGTGTTGATCACGATGCCGATGGATTCGGTGAGCTGGTCCAGGAAGGCCTGGTGGGTCGGGTTGAAGCGCTCCAGCGAGGCCAGCTCCAGCACGCCGCGCACGCGGCCCTCGAAGACCACCGGCAGCACCAGCACTTCCATCGCCGCCGTCTCGCTCAGGCCGGAGGCGACACGGAAGGCGCCGCTGGGCACGTTGGCCAGTAGGATCTTCTCCTGGTCCAGCGCGCACTGGCCGACCAGGCCCTGGCCGAGCGCGAGCTCCTTGCCATGCGTGGCCAGGCCGCCCGAGGCATAGCTGGCGATCAGCTTCAGGCGCGGCATCTCGCCGCGCATGTTGAGCACGTAGAACTCGGCCTGCTGCACGCCGACCACCGGCGCCAGCTCGCTGAGGATCAACTGGCCGACGGTCACCAGGTCCTTCTGGCCCTGCAGCATGCGGCTGAACTTGGCCAGGTTGGTCTTGAGCCAGTCCTGCTCGGTGTTCTTCTGGGTCGTGTCCTTGAGGTTGACGATCATCTCGTTGATCGTGTCCTTCAGCGCCGCGACCTCGCCCTGCGTCTCGACGGTGATGGAGCGCGTCAGGTCGCCCTGCGTCACGGCGGTGGCGACCTCCGCGATCGCGCGCACCTGGGTGGTCAGGTTGGCGGCGAGCTCGTTGACGTTCTCCGTCAGGCCCTTCCAGGTGCCCGACGCGCCCGGCACCTTGGCCTGGCCGCCGAGCTTGCCCTCGACGCCCACCTCGCGCGCCACGGTGGTCACCTGGTCCGCGAAGATGGCCAGCGTGTCCGTCATCGAGTTGATGGTGTCGGCCAGCGCGGCGATCTCGCCCTTGGCCTCCACGGTCAGCTTCTGCGCCAGGTCGCCGTTGGCCACGGCGGTCACGACCTTGGCGATGCCGCGCACCTGGCCGGTCAGGTTGCCGGCCATGAAGTTCACGTTGTCGGTCAGGTCCTTCCAGGTCCCCGACACGCCGCGCACCGTGGCCTGGCCGCCCAGGCGGCCCTCGGTGCCGACCTCGCGCGCGACGCGGGTCACTTCCGCGGCGAAGGACGAGAGCTGGTCCACCATCGTGTTGATGGTGGTCTTGAGCTCCAGGATCTCGCCGAGCACGTCGACGGTGATCTTCTTGGAGAGGTCGCCGGCGGCCACGGCCTTGGTCACGTCGGCGATGTTGCGCACCTGCGAGGTCAGGTTGGACGCCATCGAGTTGACCGAGTCGGTCAGATCCTTCCACGTACCGGCCACGCCCTGCACGTCGGCCTGGCCGCCAAGCTTGCCCTCGGTGCCGACCTCGCGCGCCACGCGGGTCACTTCCGCGGCGAAGGAGCGCAGCTGGTCCACCATCGTGTTGACGGTGTTCTTGAGCTCCAGGATCTCGCCCTTGACGTCGACGGTGATCTTCTTGGACAGGTCGCCCGCAGCCACCGCGGTGGTCACCTCGGCGATGTTGCGCACCTGGGAGGTCAGGTTGCCGGCCATGAAGTTCACCGACTCGGTCAGGTCCTTCCACGTCCCGGCCACGCCCTGCACGTCGGCCTGGCCGCCGAGCTTGCCTTCGGTACCGACCTCGCGCGCGACGCGGGTCACTTCGGCCGCGAAGGAGCGCAGCTGGTCCACCATCGTGTTGACGGTGTTCTTGAGCTCCAGGATCTCG
>NZ_JBQEOF010000014.1:0-7719 GCF_052044995.1 Roseateles sp. 22389 | reverse complement strand
CTTGAGCTCCAGGATCTCGCCCTTGACGTCGACGGTGATCTTCTTGGACAGGTCGCCCGCGGCCACGGCCTTGGTCACGTCGGCGATGTTGCGCACCTGCGAGGTGAGGTTGCCGGCCATCGAGTTGACCGAGTCGGTCAGGTCCTTCCAGGTGCCGGACACGCCTTCGACCCGCGCCTGGCCGCCGAGTGAGCCCTCGGTGCCGACCTCGCGGGCCACGCGCGTCACTTCGGACGCGAACGATCGCAGCTGGTCGACCATCGTGTTGATGGTGTTCTTCAGCGTCAGGAACTCGCCCTTGACGTCGACCTCGATCTTCTTGGAGAGGTCGCCCTGCGCGACGGCGGTGGTCACGTCGGCGATGTTGCGGACCTGGTCGGTGAGGTTGCCGGCCATGGAGTTGACCGAGTCGGTCAGGTCCTTCCAGGTGCCGGCCACGCCCTTGACCTTGGCCTGGCCGCCGAGCTTGCCCTCGGTGCCGACCTCGCGCGCGACGCGGGTCACCTCGGCGGAGAAGTCGCCGAGCTGCTCGACCATGCGGTTGATGGTCTTGGCGGTGTGCAGGAACTCGCCCTGCAGCGGGCGGTTGTCGACCTCCAGCGCCATGGACTTGGTGAGGTCGCCCTCGGCGACGGCGCCGATGACGCGGGCAGCTTCGCTGGTGGGATGGACGAGGTCGTCGATCAGCGCGTTGATGCAGTCGATCTGCTGACCCCAGAAGCCGCGCATCTCGGGCAGGGCGGCGCGCTGCTTGAGCCGGCCTTCCTTGCCGACGACCTGCCGCAGGCGGGAGAGTTCCGCGGCCATCGACGCGTTCTGTTCGACCACCTCGTTGAAGGCATCGGCGAGCTTGCCGGCGACGCCGGTCCAGTGGAACGGCAACCGGACGTCGGGGTCGCCACGCCGCAGCGCATGGAGCGCGAGCAGCATCGCATTCAGGTGTTCGGCCGGGACCACGGCCACCCCTTCTTCCAAGACGCTCATGGTCATCTCCCGGCCGTCTCGACGCGGCTCAACCGATGGACTTTAGCCGGGCGTGTACCACCATGGGGGCTGGGTTTAGGAGCGTCGGCGCGAGGGGGCACGGGCACGCGGCTTGCCCTCATCGGTCATCGACGGACGGCTTTGGCCGGGCGCGCTTTGTCGCGCGGGTAGGGCTGTTGCGTCGTGTTGCACTCTGGGAGAACACCTCGATGTCCGAACCATCGCCTCATGCGCTGCGGGTGCTCGTCATTGACGACGACCCGGAGGGAGCGCGCAGCCTCAGCGAGCTGTTCCGCTGCTACGGCTGCGCGACGGCGGTGGCCTACAGCGGCCGGGTGGGCCTTCGGCTGCTCAAGCTGTTCAAGCCGGAGCTGGTGTTCGTCGACTTCGACATGCCCGACATGAATGGCCTGGAGGTGGTGTCCGAAGCCAAGCTCATCGACGCCGAGGCCGGCCGCCACGTGATGTACGTCTGCCTGACCGGCGGCGGCCCGGAGATCACCGACGAGAGCGCCGGCGCGGCGGGCTTCAACCGCTTGCTCTACAAGCCGCTGAAGGTGACCGACCTGCTGGCGGTATTGCTGACCGCCCGACCCGGCAATTTCGTCGCCGGCGGCAGCGCGCCGGCGATCCGGCCGGCGCGTCCCGCATACGGGAATCGCACGCCCAGGCATTGAGTGGGCCGGAAGCGACATGGCCCGCGTCGCTCGCGCCGCCCGGCAGGCCCAGTGGATGCAGCTCGCCGAGCAGGCGAAGGCGTGCCGGGCCTGTCCCTTGTGGCAGGGCGCGACGCAGACGGTATTTGGCGAAGGACCGGTCGCGGCGCGGCTGATGCTCGTCGGCGAACAGCCCGGCGATCGCGAGGATCTGCAGGGGCATCCCTTCGTCGGCCCGGCGGGGCGTCTGCTTGACGAGGCGCTCGCGCAACTGGGCTGGCCGCGCGACCAGCTCTACCTGACCAATGCGGTCAAGCACTTCAAGTACGAATTGCGCGGCAAGCGGCGGATGCACAAGTCGCCGGCGCAGCGCGAGGTGCAGGCCTGCGCGCCGTGGCTGGAGCAGGAGATCGCCACGGTGGACCCCGGCGCGATCGTGGCGCTGGGCGCGACGGCGGCCCGCGCGGTGCTGGGGCACGCGGTGCCGGTGCTGGCGAATCGCGGCCAGTGGCTCGCGCGCGAGGATGGCCGGCGCGTGCTGATCACGCTGCACCCGTCGGCGCTGCTGCGCGACCGCGGGCCGGATCGTGACGCGGCGATCGCCGCGTGGATCGAGGACCTGCGCCGGGCGGCTGGATGACAAGGCTTCGTTCGCAGGCTGCTGAGATACCTCGCCATCCCGTCATGTCCTTGAGCTTGGGGCGGCAATGCGGGATGCGCTGGTCCGACACGTTTCCGATGCGCGGTCGACCGCGGACAGCAATCACATTGGCGGCCGCAAGGTTTCGGCTGGGCGAAGGCCGTTGGCTCGATTCGCCAGGTAATGGTGCGCGGGCTCAAGAAGTTGGACGAATTGTTCGTGCGGAACATGGAGGCCCACAACCCGGTGCGCTTGCGCACGCTGGGCAAATCCATGTGCGGGCCGCCAAATTAACAGCAGCTGTGCACGAACTACCATCAAACGGTCGTTTCGTAGCCTGCAAAGCGCGAGATCGCACCCTCTTGAATCAGATTTGCCGAATGCCGACCGACCACAAGGCGGGCCGGCGAATCGAGGCTCTATTTCAGCGGCCCGTTAAGCGACTTTCACCTTAGGAACTCGACGGTGCCGTTGACAAAGATTCATCAAGCAAGCGTCCGGCTCCATCAAATAGCAGAGAAAGCCGGTGCGCTTCGGAAATTAGCATGCTCCAGAAGTCTGGCCATTCGGTAAGAACTGGGTCCGCCCGTCTTTGAGGCAGTCGAAGCACCTTCAACGTCTCGTCATCAATCACAAGCTTGGAGCCGTCATCAAAGTATCCGCCGACGAAAAAATAGGACGCCTTGACATCTCGGGGCCTCTCCTGGGTATTCGGAACTTCTAAGGCATATGGCTGCCAAGCAGCGTCACCGGTTCGTTCGTACGTGCTTCTCAACCCGTAAATGTAGAGATGCCCGGGAAATAGGTTGATCCCGTTGGTATGATTCAAGAAATCCCTAAAAACCGACGGAATTGGGCGTCCGCACTTCAATTCCATTGACTGCAATTCTTGGGTCGAAAGGCCCGTGTAAAGAGAGTGCAGCCAAGCCTCCGGCGCGAGATGTGGCACATGACCATAGAGATGGGCGCCCATAGTGGTAGTTCGCTCGCCAAATGCTGCTGACTTCTGCACCAATGCTTTGAATTCAATAAATGGATGCATGGATTCACCTTTGAATCAGTGGCCCGGAAGAGGGATTTTGCCAGTTTCCTCCATGGCCATTCTGGAGATGGTCATTCGGCGTCATGAATTGAACGTTGCCTGGGTTGCTTGCTACTCCCGGATTGTTCGCAACATTATTCGTGTGGTGGCCTTGATAACCGGAGAAGCGTCCAGTCCCGCCCACGCTACGCCCTCGCGCCTTGCCCAGTTTATATATGTCTGATAGGACGTTGAACACTGATTGGCGTTCTGAGTGCGAAGTAGATTCTGTAGGCGCGATTTTATTTATGCAACATCCCTGTATCCGTAGCCGGCTCCGCCGGCGGGAGATAAGGCTGGATAGCTGAAACTCGGTTGAATCTGGCGAACAATCCCCTCTAGCCGGGCGGCCTCCGGTTTGGCCAAGCTCATGCTGACCGGCAGACCAGCGTCGTACTGGATCGTCAGCACGCGGCCCGATGGTGATGCGAATGATGTGGCCGGCGAAGTCGTAGCCGTAGCGCGTGGTCAGTACCGCCGTGCTCGCCGTTCGGATGCCAGCCTGGACGCGGCGTCCCGTTCAAATAGGCTACTTCTCAGCTCCAAGTGGTAGGCGCCGCTCGTAGTCCGTCAGCATGGTGGCCAGCTTCTCAGCTTCTCCTGCGCCAGGCTCAATGCCACTGCCATCGACTATCCCCTTGACCAAGTAATACTCGTTGAGCGACCTAATGCTCCCACGCTTGATCACCTGAAGGTACGTGTGCCACATGCGCGGACATGCCATTTGACGCTCTCATGTACGCTTATGAGATATAGGACTCCGCCCGTGAGATTGCATTGCGCAGTAGCGTCCTAAGCACGGCCCTCTCGCGATCATTTAGCAAGGGATGGCATTTGGAGTCTTCAGGCGTGATTGCTGGCAGGTTGTTGCCGTAAAACAACTTGTCATATGCCGACTTGGCTTCTTCTTGCTGGGACATCTCGCTCGTCATGAAGGAGCTTCCAAGCGAGCGTGCCAAGTCCTCCAGAGCATTCCATGCTTCGAGTAGAACTCGCGCCGAGTGCTCTGATAGCGGACGGCTGGGTCGTAATGAGTGGAGAACCGATCTCACAGTTTGGAGATCGATGACCTGAGCCTCTGCCCCATGGACGGCCAAACCATTGAGACGTGCTGCTTGAGCGAGTTCTTGCGCAGAGCGTGCAACCAGGATCTTGGACGAACCCCGGGCCAATGCATATTCGTCAGGCCCAGAACCGCCATCGCGCCACAGCAGATACCGCTCGCCATCAGCGAGTACCCAGCGCACGACATAGAACGCCTCGACAGTCATTTTCCGCCTCTCTCGTAGTGCTTCTTGATCTTGCTGTACTCGGAGCCGGGTCCACGGTCTTTCGATCGTGGATCGTCGCAACCGTAATGCTCGTTGAGGATTTGCTCAGCGTACTTTGCACAGCTTTCTTCTGGCTTGCGCGGGTGCTGCTTAGACCAACTTGGGATATCGGTGGCCCGCTCTTTGTCTGAACGCCGAGACTCCATCCAAGAGGGCCAAGTTATCCCGTCCCAATTCCACGTAGGCAGATATGGGCTCGGCTTTGTCAGATCCGGCAAAGGCGCCGGCGCTGGCCTCGGGTCATAAGGGTTCCACACTGGTGGCGGTGGCGGACCATAGATTCCATTTACACAGACACGGACGTCAGGCGCCAACCCCATCGAATCGGTGTAGCCCAGCGGGTTTCCATCGACATAGCTGTACGTATTGACGCCCCTTGCCAGCCCAAGGGGGCCACTTTGAACATACCTCCCCGTCGTCCCGTCATAGTCCCGGAAGTAGTTGTAGTTCAACCCGGGTATGTCGTCGTGTACGCCAGGCCCGTGTCGCTGAGCGTATTGCCCGCCGCGTCGTAGCCGAAGCTGCGCGTGGGATTGGCAACGCTGGTGAGCCGGTTGCTGGTGCTGGCCGTCGTGTAGGTCCGCGTCGTGGCGTTCAGCTTGACGCTGGTCCGGTTGCCGTTGGCGTCGTAGCCGATGGTCCAGGAGTTGGCCGGCGTGACGATGCTGGTCAGGCGGCCCAGCTCGTCATAACCGAAGCTCTGGTTCATCGCCTGCGCGGCGGCGGTGGCTTCACCGGTACTCGCATCCAGGTGCGTGTAGCTGACGATCCGATCAGCCGCGTCGTAGGTGATGTCGCGGACGATGGAGCCCAGCGGATAACGGACCAGGCGGCCGTAGGCGTCGTACACCCGCTCCTGCAGCTTCGTGCCGCTGTTCATCTGCATCTGCCAGCTGCGCACGCCGCCGAAGGGCTCGAACTGGATGCCGCTGATCAGCGGCTGTGCGGCGCTCGAGGCGTCCTTGGCCAGGCTCATGCTGATCGGCAGCCCCGCCTCGTACTGGATCGTCAGCACGCGGCCCGATGGGTAGGTGATACAGAGGCGACTCTGGTCCGATCTAAGCGCAGCACACCCGCCAGGGCATCGGATGAGACTCGCATGGAATACCTCGCATCGGGGATGCGAGGTGTAGCGATGACGCATCTGCCGATGCGTCTGCAACCCCGGCACGCTCGCAGCAGACGCTGCCAGCTCAAGGCCGGGACTGCGGGCTGTCGAATGTGCGCTCAATGCGTTAGGCCGTCCGCGCACTCGCTGGCTGGACGCCCATCGTCGCCCGTTAGGGGCGCCGCTGCCTGCACCAACCACCGCCTGGACGTCGGCGGCACGCGCAGGAAGCCGCCGCGGCCGTCGGGCGCCTGTGCAACGTGTCGTTGCGCCGGCTCTGCGCTGGTCGCTTCGCCGCCATCCCGGGTGGCTTCCTGCGCTGCTCCGTCAGCGGCGGGCTTCGGTCGCTGGGCACTCCCCGCACCCCGACCTCGTTCTTCGCATCGGCGCGAATCGGCGCTTGGACCGCGCCTGAACAAGGTCGGCCCCTGCAGCGCTGCGGTAACCCGCTTGGGGGCGGGTGCGCCTTCGCGTCAGCACCGGCGCCGGCCGGTGCTGCCCGCTGTCCTGCGGCAGCGGCTCATGGCGTCACCATAGCCAGCCCGCGTCTATCGCAGCCCAAGGATTTTCTCGACCACCTTCGGTCTCAATTCATAGCAGCGAACCATATGGGCGCAGTAATCGCCCACCGTGCAGATTTCGTATTCGCCTCGCCCCATCTGGTCTCGCAACTTCTTGTCGGCCGCATCCTTGATGTCCCCTTCGATTTCATCGAATGCGTTGTCTCTGAAGAAGCTTCGCGGCTTCGCGTGCAAGTCCGTTCCAAATCGAGCATCAAGACTCAGGGATTCAATGGCAACGTCAAAAAGGGTTGCCACACGCTTGAGAGCAAGGCTCCGAATCGTCTCTTCGCTAGGTGTCATTGCTTACAACCACAGCTTGAGGTCGCGTCAATAGCAGCCTTGCCAATGACGTACCAGTTGTAGAAGCCGTCGACAACAAGAGCTGCCGTGGCAGTGGCGCTCACCGCTTTGCCCGCGACTGTTCGGCCGATTTCGCGCAGCTCCCGGGTGCCTAACCGGCTTGACCACCGGCTCAGCTGGCTCGTCCATGGATTCATTTGCTCCTTCGACAAACCGAACCCACGAAGTTCAGATGGCGTCTTGGGCATCGTTCCGACAGCGAAGGCACTGCCAAGCGCAGCCAAGTCGGTCGCCGTACTGGAACGGTTCTGCTCGATTTGATTTGCGAACTTGTCGAAGTCAAAGTCGAGACAAGGCCTGGAGCCTCCACCGCCGCCGCCGCCGCCAGATGCTTGCAGCCCGTTCGGGTCCACGAAGCTCAGCGGGTTTCCGCCGACGTATGCGTAGGTGTTAATACCACCTTCCAACCCGATAGGGTCACTTTGAGGATACCTCCCCGTCGTCCCGTCATAGTCCCGGAAGTAGTTGTAGTTCAACCCGGACTCGCTGTCATAGTACTGCCCGGGAAAGCGCAGATTGAACGTGATCGGCGAGAGCCCCGCCGGCGCCTGTTCCGGCTGCGTCGTGCCAAAGGGCTCGCTGATCCAGCGCCAGCGCGCCGCATCGGTCTTGTCGATGAGCACGCGCGGTGCGTTCAGGTGATCCGCGTACGCGAGCAGCGGCAGCGTTGACGCCACCGATCCAACGATCACCGCCACGGGCGTGTCGCCCAGCCAGACGAACTCCTGCACCACGCCCGAGGCGTTGTACTCGCCCAGCAGATGCCCTTCTTGGTCGTACACGAAGTCCCGCAGCCCCGCGCTGTGCTCCTTGTGCACCCGCTGCCCGCCCGCGTCGTACTGGTAGGTCGTCGTCAGGCCGTTTTTGGTGAGCGTGCCCAGCCGGTTGTCCAACCGGTATGTCGTCGTGTACGCCAGGCCCGTGTCGCTGAGCGTGTTGCCCGCCGCGTCGTAGCCGAAGCTGCGCGTGGGATTGGCAACGCTGGTGAGCCGGTTG